>DATBWU010000165.1:0-4710 GCA_036514635.1 Anaerolineae bacterium
GATCCGATCCATCGGCTGTATCCGACACGACGTTGACGATCGCGCCGCCCGATTCTTTCATCACGCGCCCCACACTCTGGCACATCAGGAACGTGCCTTTGAGATTCACGCCGATCGTGCGTTCCCAGTCCCACTCGTCCATGCGCATGATCGACGCGCGCGGCTCGACGCGGGCAGTGTTGATGAGGATGTCGATCCGCCCCCAACGTTCCTGCACTTCATCGATCATGTTTTGGATCGGGCGTTTGCCACCCACGTCGGCAACCCACGCTCCGGCCTCGCCACCGGCGGTGACGATCTCCGCCGCCGTCGTCTCCGCATTTTCGGGATTCAGATCGTTGACGGCGACTTTCGCGCCCTCGCGTCCCAGGCGCAGCGCGATCGCCTTGCCCAGCCCGCGCCCGGCTCCGGTCACCAGCGCCACTTTGCCCGTGAGCATCATCGACACACCTGCAACGGATAGTAACGAATAAACGGATTGGAGCCGGCTCACCTCCTGTATTCGTTTATCCGTTCTTATCCGTTGCCAGCCTCGCAACGAATAGCAACGAATAGTTCGTCCTTCGTCATCTACCGTCTCACCTCGTCCTCGTACGCATCCGCGATCAGCAGTGTGACAATGTCCTTCGCGAACGACATCAAGTCTCTGCCGGCGGCCTTGTTCTCCTCGGACATCATCGCCGCGTTGTAGGCATCCATATCGTCGAAGTACATTTCGTACATCAGGTAATACGGCGCTTCGCCGCGCGGTGCGCCGAGGATGCGGCTGAGCTCGGTCCTGCGCAGGCCGGGGATTTTCTCCGTGAGCGGCAGGTGGACGTTGGCGTAGTGTTCCTCGAAAGCCTGCACGTCGGCGGGCTTCTTGTACAGGGCGATCAGTTTGAGCATGACCCGGCTCCCGTGGGAAATGATGATGGGGCGCAGAGGATTATAGCATTCTGAAAAGGCGAGGGCAATGAACCTCAGCCTAACCCCCTGGCCCCCTTCCCCTCTTTGGGGATGAGGTGAGGTCACTGCACCGACCACGCGCCGTCTTGCAACGATCCATCCAGGCGCACCAGCGCCGCGCCGCCGCTCTGCGTGGCCCAGACCTCGGCGCGGGCGCCCTCGACCGTGATGCGCTGCGGCTCGTAGCCCGCAGCCAGCGCGGCGCGCACGACTCCGAGATACTGCGCGGCGATCGGATCGGTGAACACGCCATTCGCGTCGAGCACCGCATTAACCGACTGCAACAACGTCTCGACCCGATCGTAGTCGCGCGCGAGCAGCGCCTCATCGGCGGCGACGAGCATCGTCTCCAGCGCGACGTTCTCCGGCGCGCGCGGGTGACGCACGTAATCGGCCACCCGACCGCGCTCCTCGGCTTCGCGAATATCGGGCATCCACGCGTTTTGGAAATGCGCAAAGGGATCGAGCGCGCGCTGATAGCGGCGTAGGGTGTCGTAGAAGGCGATCGTCTCCGCCACGTCGCGGCGCTGATCGCCGGCATCGAGCGTGCGCAGATGCGCCTGCCATTCGGCCTGCATGGCGTCCAGCCCGATGCCATAGACGGCCTGCATCTCGCGGTCGATCAGGGCGGCGTCGCGCTCGCCAGGCTCGCGCTGCATGCCGCCGTACAACTCGACAAATCGATCGTAGCCGTCGCGCTCGATCAGGTAATCGATGAATGCACCGGCTTCCAGGTATCCGGTCTCGTGCTGGCTGGGGTAGAAATTGTTCGCCAAATCGCGCAGCGGGATGTACGCGCCCATGCTCAGCAGCGAGGCGGCCCGCTCCGGCAGCGGCTCGATTTTGAAATGACCGCCCGCGACGTACACGGCGAAACCCTCGACGAGCAGCGAGGGGCGTTCACCCTTAGCCACTTGCTGATCGAGAATGTGCGTGCCTTCGTGGCGAAAGACAGCCTCCAGCTCACCGCCCGCGTAATTCCGATCGAGGTACGAAATGACGATCTGGCCGCTGGCGAACCCGCCGTGGCCGAGCACGCGATCGATGAGGTAGATCGTCAATCGGTTTTTCTGCTCGATGCCCAGGCGTCGCTCGACAAGCGCGATGGCATCGTCGGCGGTGCGCGTGATGCGCGTAATGTCGCGCGCGGCTGCCGTGTGGGTGACGAAGTGATACTCGCAGCAGGCGCTGGTGATGGTTTGCCACTGCGCATCGATCTCGCCGGCCGGCCGGCCGGCGCGAAGATCGACGGAAGCGACGGCGACGTTGTTGCCCGGATCGGGATCGCCGGTCGTGTTGTCAGGATCGAGCGTGACAGTGATCGTCTGCGTGCCGACCAGCGATCCGGTGTCCCACACCCAGGTCAGATCGGTTGCGCCGCTTCCGCCGCGTGGCAGGTAGGGGATCTCGCCGGTCGCGTGGCCGCTGCCCCAATCGACGATGAGGGGCACGCGCGACAGGTCTGTGTCGCCGCCGTTGTGCGCTTCGATGCGAAAGGAGAGAACGTCCCCGGAATAGAGAGCGCCGTCGGGGTGAGCGCTCACACCGGACAGATCGATCCACAGATTGTTCGGGATGGGGGTCGGAGCGAGAGTGGGAGAGAGAGTCGGAGTTAGAGTGGGAGTGGGAGTCGGAGCGGGAGTATGAGGGAGCGGCGCGATCGTCGCCGAAAGCAGCGGTTCGGGATGGGCCGCCAGCGCGCTGCACGACGATACGACGAGCGACGCCAATAGCCCGGCAACAACTGCACGAAGCGGGAACTGAAAGATACGACGCTGCTGCATAGACGAATGCGCCTCACGATCGGGTCGAACGCCGGATCAAGATCACTGCACCCACTGCGATCACGGCAACCTGCAAGCCGATCGCCAGGCCGAGCCAATCGGCCGGCGCATCCGACCAGCCCTGCGCCAGGAAGGCCTCGAGCGGCGCGGCGGGTGGCGATGTCGGTGCGGGTTGACGAGTTAGAGAGATGGATGGTTGGGTAGGTGGTTGGGTGGTTGGATGGATGGTTGGTTGGTTGGTTGCGGTCGGCGATGGGGTGGCGGTGGGCGTTGCCGAAGGGCTGGGTGTCGAAGTGGGTGAAGGAAGCGGCGTCGATGTGGCGGTTGGCTGGGTAGTTGGCTGGTTGGTTGATTGGGTGGTTGGTTGGATGGATGGCTGGTTGGTGGGTTGAATGGTTGGTTGGATGGATGGTTGGTCGGTCGGTTGCGCAGCGCCGCTAAGCGAGACGATGCGGAAGTACGACGCGATGGTGCCGCGCGCGTCGCGATACTCGACGGTGATGTGATGTTGGCCGGCGACGTTCGACAGCGTGAAGGGGATGGAGCGTTGCCACGGCTGCCATGCGATCGCGCTCAGGTCTTCGCCTTCGCCAACGCGAACTTCGACGGCACGCCCCATCGATCCGCCCGGCGCGGCGTCTTCGTTGCTCAACGTCAGCGTCACATGCGGATCGCTCAACAGGCTGCCCTGATCGACGAAGAACGGCAGCACGCCTGTCCGCGCGCCGAAGTTGAGCGTGAAGTAGGTGCCGTTCGCGCTGCCGGCGACGCCGATGCCGATCTCGCGGTAACGCTCGCTGAGCAGGTTGTTACGATGCACTGCCGAGGTCGTCCAGAACCCCCACGCATCATCGGCCGTGGCGATGCCGCCGCCGTAAATGTTTTCACCCCAGGCGATTATCGATGGCCCGTAGCCCGATGCGGCGATGCGCTGCTCCGGCGTCGATCCGTCCGAGCCGGTGTGATCGACGCTGCCTGTGTTCGCCATGTCCTGGCTGTGACGCTGCGCGGCGGCAGCGAGTTGATCGTTGAGCGCCAGGGGCGCGAGTCCATTCTGGCGGCGCAGCGCGTCGATGCGGCCGAGCAGATCGAAGACGGGGTCGGATTGGGCTAAGACGCGCGTGTATAAGACGCACATGCTGACGATGATCAGGCACACCAGGCGAGCGAAGCGAGGCATGGGCGAGATTGTATCATGCTTCGTCGTCAACGGACTTGTCAGCGGATAAGCGGATTGAAGCGGATGGGCTGTCAACGGATTGGAAGCGAACAAGCGGACTGGAGCGGATGGGCTGTCAACGGATTGGAAGCGGACTAGCGGACTGGAGCGGATGGGCTGGCAACGGACTTGTAAGCGGACAGGTGAACTGAAGCGGATGAGGTGCAAGGCCAGGAGAGTTCATCTCGGTGTGCAAAAAGTACGAATTTGGCGGCGGAGGTCATTCGCATGATGTTTGTCACTTGGCTGCGCTGCGGCATTTGTATAAAATATCTGGCAAGACTGGTGGGCCGTGAGAGACACATCGCACTCCAAGCGGAATCATCGCCGCGCCGCGTCGTTGCACGTCGTGAATTCCCGCCCATTGCAGCCCTCCCTCTCCTGCCGGCCCCCGGCTATTGGACGCCGCAGCCTTCCATTTCGCACCGACTCAGTCAGATAACCGAATAGCGATGCTCGACCAACCGGATCATGTCGCCAGCAGTCATGAAGCCCCTCGGAGGAACCCGGTTTCTCCACGAGGGATCGTGACGGGCGCTGCGTATGAGCCGGCGGTATCTCTTCAGGCGAGGGGGCAACATGAATAACCACGCGCGTGCAGCCGATTGGACGATTCGGGTGTTGGTCATGGCCGGCTTGGTGTTGAGCACAGCCGGGTTCACCTTCCCGGCCACCCGCGCCGTATCCGCAGCGCCGTCCGGCGCGTCGATCCGCGAGGAGCGCCCCGCGCCGCTGCAAGCCACGCCGGAGCCGACGCCG
>DATBWU010000166.1:0-17002 GCA_036514635.1 Anaerolineae bacterium
TATCGCCCGACGATGCCCACTCCGCTGCGCTACGGGGTGCTTCGCAAAATCGTCGGGCTAATCAAGAAAAGCCGGATCAATCCGGCTGAAGCGGCAAACAGCCTGCTTCAGCCGGCTTCGCTTTTTCAGCCCGGTGATTCATCACCGGGCATTGCCCACGAATTACCGAATGCTCTCGACTCTGATAAGACTTAGAGCCTGTCTGAAAACTCACCACCACGCCTAGCGCGCCGCCTGCTCTCTGTTGGAGAGCAGGAAACGGCGAGACTCGACCCCCTGAAGGGGGCAAGCGACACAAAGAAACACCAGGAAAACTTGGAGAGGCTTGGTGTCTTGGTGCCTTGGTGGTTACTGTAGTGGCCTTTTCAGACAGGCTCTTAGCACGCCGTGGGCGTCCGCGTCTCGGCGGTAGGCTCACTATACTACAGGCAGACCAGGGCAGTCCGAAACAGGGGGTGGAATTGCGGCCAGTCTAGCACTCGCCGCGCAGAGAGGGCAAGCGTACTTTGGTCAGACCGCACCCCTCTCCCTCTCCTGAACCAGGTTCAGGAGAGGGAGAGGGGTCGGGGGTGAGGGTGAGGTCTACGGTTCCTGTGCGGGAGCCAGGACAGCGTCAATGTGGTGGGTCAGCTCGCTCACGTCGAACGGCTTGACGAGGAAATCGGCAGCGCCCAGCGCGATGAACTCCTCCCGCTTCACCGCATCCAACGTCACGCTACCGGTCATGATGATCACCGGGATGTCCGCCGTACCCGGCGACTTCTTCAAATGCTGCAAGACGGTATAGCCATCCATGCGTGGCAGTCGCAGGTCGAGCAGGATCAAGTCCGGGTGCTCGTCTCTCGCCAAATCCAGCGCGTGGCGGCCATTGCTCGTCACCATCACGCGGAAACTGGCGCGCTGCAACGCTTCGGTCAGCATCCGGCTGGTGTCCAGATCGTCTTCGATCACCAGCACGCTGCCGATCTGCCCCAGCACACGGCCCACCGAGTCGAGCAGCAGGGTCGAGTCGAGCGGCTTAGCCAAGAAATCGACGGCGCCCAGCCGCAGGCTCTCGTTGCCATCGGGCATCACCGATACGATGATCACCGGCACGCCGGCCGTTTCGGGATCGCCCTTCAGCGTCTTCAGCACCTGCTGCCCATCGATGTCGGGTAGATAGATATCCAGCGTCACCAAATCGGGATGATCGCGCCTGACGGTTTCGATGGCTTCCTTGCCCGTTCCAACCGTCTGCACATCGTATCCCACCTGCGCCAGGTTGCGCGCGATCAGCGACGCGATGTCCGGCTCGTCCTCAACGACCAGGATGCGCGGCGTGCGTGTGGCCGTTCGCAGCCGCAATGGCCCCGTGGGCACTCGCTTGACGGGCGGTGCGCCCTCAATTGCCTTCGGCAGCAGTGGCAAGGCTTCGGCCAGCGGCACGCTGAACGAGAACGTCGTCCCCTGGCCCACTTCGCTATCTACCCAGATCTTGCCGCCGTGCATATCGATCAGCGAATGGACAATCGCCAGGCCCAGGCCGGTTCCCGCCACCTCCTGCACCACGGGAGTGTCGGCGCGGAAGAAGCGATCGAACACCTTGAGCAGATCGGCTTGCGAGATGCCAATGCCCGTGTCCTGCACCTCCACGCGCAACATGCTCTCGACGCGCCGCGCGCGCACGGTGATCGATCCGCCCCGCAGGGTGTACTTGTAGGCGTTGCTGATCAGGTTGGTCAGGATCTGGATCAGGCGCGACTGATCACCACGCACGACGATCAAATCGTTTTCCGGCAGATCGACGTGGATCGCCAGTCCCTTCTGCTCGATGCGCTCGCGCAGTGTCGTGACCACCTGCTCGATGACCGTGACCATGCTGACATCCTTGATGTCGAGCACGACGCGGCCCGTCTCGATGCGGCTGATGTCGAGCAGATCGTCCACCAGCACCGACAGGCGATCGGCGTTGGACTTGATGATGCCCAGGAAACGCTCCTGGTTCTCATTGAGCACGCCCGCCGCGCCCATCAGCAGCAAATCGGCGTAGCCTTTGATACTGGTCATCGGCGTGCGCAGCTCGTGGCTGACGGTGGACACGAACTCGCTCTTGGTGCGGTCGGCCTGCACTTCGGCGCTGATGTCGCGGAACACCGACACCGTTCCCAGGAACTCGTCGCCCGGCCCGGTCACCGGCGCGATCGACACCTTGACGAAGCGGCCTTCGTCCTGGAACTCGACACTGGTCGTCAGCGCCGGCACACTGCGCCGCGTTCCCGGCTCGTTGCGCCAGTGGCGAATCTGGTCTTCCCACTGCGCGCCCGCCGGGCCGTACAGGCCGATCATGTCGGCGGTGGGGCGGTTCAGCACGGACTCGCGCCGCCGGCTCAGGATTCGCTCGGCGGCGGCGTTGAACAGGATCACGTTCTCGCCCGCGTCGGCGACCAGCACGCCGTCGGCGACCGATTCGAGGATGGCTTGCGCCTTCGCCGCTTCGATCTGCTTGTCGCGCAGCATCGAGCCCAGCCGCTCCGCGCTCTCGCGGATGAAACCGTACAGCACCGCGTTATTGATCGCCGTCGCCACCTGCGCGGCAGCCGCCTCGACCAGGCGCAGGTGCGACTCCGAGAAGTAGTCCAGGTCGATGTGCAGCAGCAGCAGGGCGCCGAGCGCATCGTCGCTCGCGATCAGCGGCACGGCCAGCGCCGACCGGTATTGCCGCTCGGTGCTGAAGTCCGGGTCTGCCTGCCAGCGGTCGTCGGTGCGAATGTCGGCGACGATCGCCGGCAGGCGATTCTGAATCACCCACCCGGCCAGGCCTTGATTCAGCTTGAAGCGCGTCGGCTGGCCGCCGGGGGGCAGGGGCTGTGCGCGCCCCATCGCCGCGCGATGCAGCAGCCGGCCCGATTTGGAATCGACGAGCAGGATCGAGCTGCGCCGGGTGCCGGCGGCCTCGTTCACCAGCGCCAGCGCACGGTTGAGGACGCGATCCAGGTCCAGGCTGGCGGATAGCTCGGACGTGATGCGGTACAGCGTCTCGACGCGGTCACGCTCCAGCGTCAGCTCGGCATTGGCCATCGCCAGTTCGTCGGTGCGCTGGCGCACACGCTCTTCCAGTTCCAGCGTGAAGCGCCGCACCTGATCGAACAGGCGCGCGTTGGTCAGCACGCTGGCGACCTGGTTGACCATCGTCGCGACGAGATGCAGATCGCCCTCGTTGAACGTCCGCTCGGCGCGCGATTCGATGAGCCACACCGATCCGATCGGCTGGTCGCGCGCGATCATGGGGGCCATCAGCAGGCTTCGGAATCCGGCGCGCTCCAGGTCGGCGCGCTCGCGCGGGCTGAGCGACGGATCGTCCGAGCGCACCAGCAGCGCCTCGCGAGCGCGCAAGGCCTGGTGCAGGCGCGGGTATTCGACCAGCGAGTATTTGCGTCCCGTATCCGGCACGGCGACGCCGGTCGCCTCGTTAAACTGCGTGCATACAACCGTCAACTGGTCCCGCTCGCGATCCCAGTCGCAGAAGACGACGCCCTGCATCCCGGTGATGCGCAGGAGTTGATCGGCGGCGGTCGCCAGCACGGCGGACTGATCGAGCGAAGCGGAGATGGCGCGACCGGCCTCGTACAGCAGGCCCTGCTCGTGCAGGCGGCGCTGTGTCTCTTCAAACAGGCGAGCGTTCTCGATGGTGACGGCCGCCTGCGCCGCGATAGTAGATAGGATGCGCACGTGGCCTTCGTCGTAGGCGTAAGCGCGATCGTGGTTCTGCATCGCCATCACGCCGGACACCAGCTCGCCGATCAGCATCGGCACACCCACAAATGATTGCGACTCTTCGCCGTGAGATTTGATGCCCAGCGTTTCCCGCTCCGGGATGCTGTTCAGCAGCAACGGCCGGCGCGTGTTGAACACGTGGCCGGCCAGCCCCACGTCGGTCGAGATCGGATCAGGATAAACCCGCACACCCTGATCGTAGAAGATGGGGAAGGTGAGGCGGTCGCTCGCGGCGTCGTACAGCGCGATGTAGAAGTTGGACGTGTCGAAGGCGCGGCCCAGTTCCTGCCGGATCACTTCCAGGAGTTGCGACAGCGGCATCGTCGCGGTGATGGTCTGGCTGACGGCGTTGATCGATTGCAGCTCGGCTACGCGCCGCTGCGTTTCGGCGAAAAGCTCGGCGTTGGTGATGGCGACGGCGGCCTGGCTGGTGAGCGTCTGCGCGAGCTGGATCTCGCCGGGACTGAAGGCGCGGTCACGTCGCCGCTCGCCAAGCTCGACCAGGCCGATGATGCGATCTTGCACGACGAGCGGCAGGCGCAGCAACGCTTTCAGGCGAAGCCGTCCCAGGTTGATGCGATCGAGTTCGTCGAGCGCCGGATCGCCGGGCACTAATGCACGCGGCCGGGCATCTTCCAGCATTTGCACCACACCCGGATATGTGTCAAGGGCATACACCGTGCCCGGCTTGTCGATATGCGCTGCGCCCTCGACATCGCGATCGACCAGCACGACGGCCTGATTGTGGACGCGATCCCAGCGCGTGACGGTGACGGTCTGCACGCCGAGCGCACGCAGCAATTGCTGGCCGACCGCATCGACGACGCGATCGAGCGCCAGGTTGGTGGTGATGGCCGTCGTCGCCTCGAACAACGTGCTCAGTTCGCGCGTACGGGCGACCGTCTCCTCGAACAACTGCGCGTTCTCGATCTCGATGGCGGCCTGCGCCGCCAACTGCATCAACAGGCGCAGGGTATCGTCACTATACGTTCGCTCACGGCGGCTGTCCCAAATCTCGAAATGGCCGATCACGCGGTCGCGCATCGCCAGCGGCACAGCGAGAATCGTCTTGCCGTCATACGCGGCCAGGCTCTCGCGTTCCGGGTCGGTGAGTTGAGGATCGCTCGCATGTAAAACGCGCGGGCTGCGCGTGCGGATGACTTCGGCTACGTGCGGGAGGCCCGCCAGCGACATCACCCGGCCCAACGCCGGCTGGCGCTCTTTCTCGCTGGCCTGCGGCATCCAGTATTCGGAGTCGATGCGGATCGTGTGAGTCGATGGATCGTAAGCGTAATAACGCAGCGCGGTTGCCTCGACATGGGTCACCATGCTCTCGGCGGTGGCGGCGATCGCGCGGTGCGGGTCGCGCGTCTGGGTCAGCACGCGGCTGTGCTCGTACAGCACCGTCTGCTCCAGCAACTGGCGCTGAAGCTCGTCGTACAATTGCGTGTTGGTGATGGCGACCGAGGCCTGCTCGGCCAGCGTGGATAGCGTCAGCAGATCGGTGCTGGTGAACGAGCGCGGCGTGGACTTGTCCACGCTCAACACGCCGACCACGCTCTCGCCGACCGTGATCGGCACCAGCAGCATTGCCGCAACGTGACTGTCGGTGGGATCCGACGTGAAGCGCGGATCGGCCTTGGTGTCGGGCACGATCAGCGCGTGCCCTTCGCGCGCGACCGCGCCGACCAGGCCCTCGTCCTCCGCCCAGGTGAGGTGCGCGATCTTCTCTAACTCCCAGCCGTGCGCCTTGCGCGGCGTGAAGCGGCCGGTGGTTTCGTCGCGCAGGAAGAGCGTCGCCGTAGTCGCGCCGGTCAGTTCAATGCTGGCCTCGACGATCATCGCCAGCAGATCATCCAGCTCGAGCCGCGCGCTGATCGTGCGGCTGACCTGGTTGAACAGCGTCAGACTATCAATGCGCTTCTGGAGGTCTTCCAACAGACGCGCGTTCTCGACGGCGATGGCCGCCTGATTGGCGAACAGTTCCAGCGTCTCGATCATCGCCCGGTCGGGCGTGCGCCCTTCAAATGGTTCGTCGACGGACAGAATGCCGAGGATGCGGCCACCCGAACCACGCAGCGGCGTGAACAGCAAGTCCTGCTCGTGCCAGCGGCCCGACCCGCGCGGCTCGATCGTGGCCTGATAAGGCGGCCAGGTGTCCAGCCCACTGGTGACCTCGCTGTGCTCCGCCGGGATGTAGTACGACTGGCTGATGCGGAAGGCGTCGTGCATCACGCGCTCGATCATGTCCCACGGCTGGCGCACCTTCTTCATATCCTGGAACAGGGCCACCGGCAGGCCGGCGGCGGCGACGCGCTCCAGCGTCGGCGGGTCTCCTTGCAGCAGGCTGAGCACCACCCCGTTGAAGCCGACGGTCTCTTGCACCGCGTGCACCACGTCGTCGAGCACGTCGACGAGCGGGCGATCGCTGCGGAAGGCCTGGCCGATCTCGAACAGGTTCGCCAGCTGCTCGGCGCGGCGGCGCAGCAATTCGCCACGGTGCATCTGCTCTTCGTAACGCTGCGTGTTGCCGATGGCGATGGCCGCCTGCGCGGCGAGCGCGGTGAGGAAGGCCAAGTGCTCCGGCGTGAAGTGCGCCAGGTACGGGCTTTCCAGATTGATCGCGCCGACGACTTCCATCGCGTACCGGATCGGCACGCACAGCTCCGAGCGCGTCTCGACGACAATCGGAATGTAGTCGCCTTGATCGAGGACGTGGTCCACACGCAGCGGCTCGCCGGTCTCGACCACTTTGCCGATGACGCCTTCGCCGATGCGCTGCTTCAGCATCCGGGCGCGCTCGGCCTCTTCCGGCTTGTAGCCGAGCAGTGCGCGCAGGCTGAGCTCCTGCGTCGCCGGATCGAGCAACACGATCACGCCGCGCGCCGCGCCCGATGCGCGCACGGCTTCGTCCAGCACCAGGTCGAAGATGCGCTCCCGGTCGAGCGTGGCGTTCAGCTCCTGGCTGATGCTCGACAGCGCGGTGAGCTCTTCCACGCGCTGCTGCAAACGCACGTCGGTCAGCGCGTACAGGCGCGCGTTCTCGACGACGGTGGCGATCTGCGTGGCGTAGATCGACATGAGCCGCGCGTCGTGCTCGTCGAACGGCGTGCCGTCGCGCTTGTTGCTGACCTGAATCACGCCGATGCGCCGCGCGCCGACGGTCATCGCCGCGAACAGCGTGCGCCGGACGCCGACCTGCAGCGCCAGATCGACCAGGCCCGCCTCTTGCGTCATCGGATCATTCGGCACGTCGTTGCTGATCCACGTCTCGGATTCGGTCCAGAGGCGATGCGCGATCATGCCGGGCCGGACGGGGATGAGGTAAAACTGGAGGATGGAATCGGGTACGCCGTAGAACGGCGGCTGGCTGACCAGCATCACGCGCACCGGATCGTACAGCAGCACCCCGGCATATTCCACGCCGACGCGCTCGGCGATGGTGCGCGTGATCTGCGAGTACACCTGCTGTAGATCGGTCAGGTTGGCGATGGCCTGCGAGATATCGTACAGGCCGGCCAGCTCCTTCAGGCGCTCCTCGCGCTCAAGCGTCAGGCGCGCGGTCTCAACCACGCCCGCGATCACCGTGGCCAGGGCCATCAGCCGTTGCTCGTCGTCGGCGTCGAACGGTGAACCGGCGGTGCGGGCGACGTGAATCTCGCCGACGGCCCGATCGCGCGCCAGCAGCGGTGCACTCACGACGCACTTCACACGGAAGTCCTCGATGAACGGGCGATAATCCTTGAGAATGCGCCGGTCGCCCGGCGCATCGTCGCTGCGGAATGCACGCCGGCTGTGGGACACCGTGTGATGGAAGGTGGGCTTGCGCGCATCCAGCCGAAAATCGGCCACGCGCTCGTACGGCGCGCCGAACAGCGCGGTGGGGTGCGCTTCCAGCATCTGGGTGCTCTCGTTGAACAACAAGACCACGCCCAACTGTGCGCCCATCAACTGCGAAGCCTCGGCCATGATCTGCCGCAGGATTTCGTTGGGAGCCTGCGCCGATGCGGCGATGCTGGCAACGCGGAACAGGCCGGCGGACTCTTCGGCGCGGCGGCGCGAGTCGATGTACAGCTGAGCGTTCTGGATAGCGACCGCCGCCTGCGCGGCGATGGTGCGCAGCGTCTCCAAATGGGCTTCGTTGAACGCGCCCGGGGTGAACGAGGCCAACTCGATTGTGCCGACGAGTTGCTGGGCCGACAGCAGCGGAACGCCGACGACAGCCCGGACGGGGAACCGAGTCAGATCGACCGCCGGCTTGATCTCGCTGGTCTGCACATCGGCGATCAGGGCGGGCGTGCGTCGAGCGGCAATCCAGCCGGTGATGCCCTGCCCCGGCCGATACACGCCGCCAGTGGTGCGCGTGTAATCGTCGAAGCCCGGGTGCGCGCCGCGCCCGCGCGTGCGCAGGACTTCGTCGCGCGCGTCCCACAGCGTAATCTCGGCCAGGTCGTACGAGATCAACTGGCGCACCGACGAGAGGATCGCGTTCAGCGTCGCGTCGAGGTCGAGCGATGACGAGATGGTGCGGATGATCTCCGCGATGATCGTCATCTCCCGCGCGCGGCGGCGCTCGGTCTCGTACAGGTACGAGTTCTTGATCGCGGCGGCGGCCTGATGGGCGAAGGTGGCGAGCAGGCGCTGATCGGACGGATCGAAGGCGGGCACGCCGGGTCGCGTCGAGGCTTGCATGACGCCGACGACTTCGTCGTCGAGGATGACCGGCACACCGATCAGTGCGGCGATGTCGGCGTCGTTAGGCGCTTTGCCGACGAAGCGCTTATCGGCCTGCGCGTTGGCGAGGAAGATCGGCTTGCCTTCACGCGCCACCCAGCCGACGATGCCCTCGCCCCATTCGAAGGCGAGATTGCCGATCCGATCCGGTGTGTCCGGCTTGCCCGGCGCCGCGTCATATTCGCCGCGCAGCACCAGGCGGCGCTGCCGCGTGTCGAGCACGTAGACCGAGCAGCGCTCGCACTGCACGGCGCGAGCGGCTTCGTGCGCCAGGCGGCTCAGCACGTCGTTGAGGTCGAGCGAGGTGATGGCGCGGCCCGATTGAACGAGCGCGGTCATCTCGCGTAGGCGGGTCTGCGCGTCTTCCGCCTGGCGCTCGCGCTCGTGAGCCATCGCCGCCAGCCGCGCCTGCGATTGCTGCAGCGTCGCCGACATGGCGTTGAAGTCTTCGGCCAGCACCTGCAGCTCGTCGCCGGTATCGACGCGAATCTGGTAGTTGAGCTGGCCTGCCGTGAAGGCGGCTGTGCCTTTGCGCAGGGCTTCCAGCGGGCGCACAATGCGCTCGCGGATGAACACGCCCAGCAACGCGAGAGCAATGATCGCTATGATCAAGAGGGCCACGCCGAGCAGCGATCGGATCGCATCGCCGCCGGTGGCCGAACTGGCGATGAGCATGGCCGCGCCAAGCAGCATCAGCCCGATGGCAGCGCCGATGCCGACCAGCACCCACAACTTCACGGCGATGGATTGGCCCAACTTACCCCGATCACTCATCTCAGACTCGATCCACGCATGGCAACTGCCACAGCGCCCCGCCGCGCCGTCGAAGCCGTCGAAGGACAAACCAGGCTGGCACTACTGGAGGCCGGAGCGCACGCGGTCAGCGCAAGGCCGAGGAGAGTGAGTAGCGCGGGGACGAAGCGGCAACACACCATATCACGCAATGCACATCACGGAACACCGGGAGCCGACGCGCAGTCCAGCCGGCGCGCCTCGGCTGCCGCCTCCGTGATCTCGCGGATGTCGGTAAACTGCTGGCTGTCGGATCGGATCAGGCCGGCGCACATCCGCATCAGCGGCGCCTTGCGATCCTTGCCGTCCGGGTCTTTGATGATGATGTAGCCCCGGTCACGGTCGATGAAGGAATAGTGCGAAAGAATCCCGCTGGCGAATTTGGCCTTCAGGGTGTCGGCCAGCGTCCTGGCCCGGTCGGCTTGAGAAATCACCATGAACTTGTCGCCTCCGACGTGGCCGATGTAATCGTCGGGCGTGCCCATGGCATCGACGGTTTCGCTGAGCAGCAAGGCGACGAAGCGCAGCACGTCTTCACCGGCCAGGAAGCCGTAGGCGTTGTTGAAATCGTCCAGCCCATCGACGCCGACGTACAGCAGGCCCCAGTTCTGCTTGCGCATCAGCAGGCGCAGTTGTTCTTCGTTCAAGCGGCCCGATGGCAGGCCGGTGGTCGGGTTGGTCAGGCTCTCGCGCTCGGCGCGGCGCATCGCGTTTTGCACGCGCAGGCGCAGCTCTTCGATGTCGAACGGCTTGGTGATGTAATCGTCCGCGCCGAGTTCCAGCCCGGCGATGCGGTCGCTGCGCTCGTCCTTCTGGGTCAGGAAGATGATCGGGATGTGGCTGGTGCGCAGGTTGGTGCGCAGCCGCTGGCACACTTCGTAGCCGTCGATGTCGGGCAGCATGATGTCCAGCACGATGACGTTGGGCAATTGCTGGCGGCAGCGCTCCAGGGCCTCGCCGCCACGACCGGCGACCACCACCTCGTAGCCTTGCGAAGTGAAGTAGATGCGCAGCATGTTGGAGATATCGAAATCGTCCTCAACGACCAGGATGCGACCCTTGCCCATGACATCCTCCGTCGATGGTCTGGTAGTCGAGTAGTCTTGTAGTCAGGTAGTCTGGTAGTCCTTCGTAGTTCTCCACCCGTGCAACTACGTGACTACTCGACTAACCGACTACGCGACCACACGACCACTCGACTACTCGACTATTCGACTAACCGACTACGCGACTCCACGACTAAACGCCCTGCGCTTGATCTGCTCGATATGCTCGTCCGTCACCGCGCGCTCGAACGAGCGGAATCCGCCCAGCTTGAAGCCGTGCCGCTGCGCGATGTCGTCGATGGCCTCCACCTGCGAGACGCTCAGGTCCTTGCCCAGTGTGTATGACTCGTAGCGATTCTCCATCGCCAGCGCCATCGTCTCCGCCATGCAGGCGTAAGCCATCTTCAACGGAAAGCCGAAGTTGAAGTGGAAGTCCACGTCGCCCGGCACTTCGACCATGCCGCCTTCGATCACCAGCACGTCGTCGCGCTCCTCGACGACCTTCTTCGACACGTCGCGCGGGCGGGCCATGTCACACACGACTGCGCCGGGCTTCAGGTGATGCGGCTCGATGATCGCGCCGCCCGCCGACGAGACGGTGAGGATCACATCGGCCTGCCGGATGGCCGACACGTCGCGGCCGATCTGCACCTCTGCGCCGAGCGCTTCACATTTGGCCTTCACCCGCGCCAGGCGATCGAGGCTCCGGCCGACCAGGATGATCTGCGGCGCATAGCGCGCCAGTAGCTCCGCACTGACTGCGCCGATTGCGCCCGACGCGCCGACGACGGCGACGGTGGCCTTGCTCAAATCGATGTCCATGCGCCGGGCCGCTTCCTGCACCGCCTCGACCGCGACGGCGACGGTGTACGAATCGCCGCTGGTGACCGGCACACTCACCCGCTGGGCAATCGTCTGACCCCCATCGCCCACGACCGACGTGTACGCGCCCAGCCCGACCAGCCGCGCGCCCTTGCTCTGCGCCAGTCGCACCGTTTTGACGATCTTCCGATACACCGTTTCGACCGGCAGCGTCATCATGCGCTGCGGCGTGAACGGGCAGGCGACGAACCAGCCTTCGACCTCGCACCCGTTGCCCGTCGATCGCGCGCCGGTAATGTGTGAAATATACACCGGCGGGAAAAAGCGCGACAGGAAGTTGATCATCGGCACGGGCAGCACTTTGCCCAGCAGCGGGAACTTGCGCTCCACGTCGCGCTTCGGATCGATCGGGTGAATAATAAAACCAAAATTGTTCATCGCTGGCTAACCACGGATTACACGGATGTCACGGATTCACGAATCCCAGAAGTTGTCATTCTGAGGGCGCTTCGCGCCCGAAGAATCTCTTCCGCGACCGTCCCACAGATGCTTCGCCGCTGCGCGGCTCAGCATGACATTTCATCTGTGTAAATCCGCGGTTCCCTCACTTTGTGATGTGCTCGGCGCGCGGCCGATACTGCGGCGCGAAAAGCTCGTCCGCACCCGCAATCTTGTGATGGTCGCTCTCCTCGTAAGTGACGTTCTTGGTGATGACGCGCTCGTCGCGGTTGGCCGCCAGCAGCACATCCGACTCGATCTCGCGGCCCGGAAAGATCACGAAGCCCGACCCGATGCGGCAGTGATGGCCCACGCAGCCGCCGATCGCCGGCGTCCCGACCTCTTCCAGGCGGCCGCGATACAAGACGCGGATCGGCTTGGAGACCATGTTGAAGTCGGTGAAGGTGTTGCCCGCTCCGATGAACGTGTCGCGCCCGATCACGCACATCTGCAAGCAGGTATTCTGCGCGACCATCGAGTTCTCCATCAGCGTCGTCATGAACAGCGACGCGCGCCACGGCAAGAAACAACCGTCGCCCACGACGCTCAACATCAGCACGCAGCCGTGCGATACGGTGACGTTGTTGCCGATGTGGCAGTTGTCGATGACCGCGCCCGGCTGAACCACCACGTTGTCGCCGAGCGTCACCGGCCCCAGAATCACCGCCGAGGGGTCGATATGGACGTTGCGTCCTTTTTTGATCAGCGCCGAGGACGACAGCACGTGCCGCCGCTCGACCAGCCCGCGCCACATCACGCGCAGCTTGAAACTGAGTCGCTCGATCTGCTTCTCGGTGCGTGCGCCTTCGGCGAACACGCCGAACGGTGAATTGGCAATGTACAAGTGCGTCCAGTGCTCGATCGACAGGAACGCGCGCTGCGGCACCCAGAAGGTCAGGTCGCCCTGATGGGGCGCCATGTACTTCGGGATGTTGTAGTACCCGATCTCGCGCGCCTGCGTGTCCATCACCAGCGAGCGGATGATCTTTTCGCGGCCATGCGGAAAGTACCACAGATCGGCCACGTAGAGATCGCCCTCGCGACGGATGCCGCTTTGCAGATTCAGCGCGTGCGTGGTGATGGCCTGGTCGTCGAGCGCAAAGGCTACGCGGCAGGCCTTGCCCGATTCCCGCGCGCGGCGGATGAACTCGTCGCTGAAGTACCGGTCGAAGAACAGGTTGTCGCGATAGACGATGCACTCCACCCGGTCTTCGGGCACTTGCGCCAGCGATTGAACAGGTGGTCGCTCCTCGCGCGTGTACGGGGCCAGCGCATCGCGCTGAGCCAACCAGAGTGGTTTATTCAAGACCCGCAGGTCACGTGCCCTCTCGTTGAACGGCGAGATCAGGCGGGTGTCTTCGATAATGTACTTGCGCATGGAGTGGCGTGGCGCGTGGCGTCGGCGATCCGGCCGGGGTCGCCGGCGTCAACTGCTCAAGAAATCGGACACCACCTTGTGGAAAGCCTCAGGCTCATCCAACATCACAAAGTGCCGCGAACGATTCATCAGGTGCACGGTTGCTCCGCTCACGGAGTCGGCCAGAACGCGGGCCTGGTTGGGGTTGACGATGTTATCGGATTTGCCGTACACGCCCAGCGCCGGGATCGCCAGTTTGTGCAGCGGCTGGCGCAGGTCGGTGTAATGCAAATCGCCGATGCTGCGGAAGAACGACTCGAGACTGGTCTTCTCCACGTCGCGCAGGATCATCTTGCGCACCCGTTCCGAATCGCCCCATGTGTTCATCACAATCACCAGGCGCAACAGCGTCGGTGCGCGCCATACGACGTGAGCCACCCAGTTGATGCCGGCCAGTTTCAGAAAGAAGTTCAACGACGATCCGTTGATGGGCGAGCCGATCGCCGCCACGCGCGTCACGCGCTCGGGCTTGTCCAGCGCCAGCCGCAAGGCCACCGTGCCGCCCATCGAGTGGCCCAACACCGGGGCGCAGCGGATGCCCAGCGTGTCCATGAACTGGTCCACCATCTCGACGTAGGAGGCTACGCGGAACGGAGGTGTCTTGGACTTGGCCGACTCTCCGAAACCCCAAAAGTCCAGGGCGTAGACTTTGTGGCCGTGCTCAGCCAGGTGGATCATCTCGTCCTGCCACACGCCCCACGAGTTGATCCAGCCGTGCAGCAGGATCACGGGCTTGCCGCGCCCATACGTCTCGTAATGAACAATGCCTTGCGAAGTGACAATGGAACTCATACCAAGCGGCGCTGCGTCGCACCTACAACTCGCCGCTGTCCATCCGCTCCAAGATTGAATAGAGCAGCTCCAGCAGCGTATTCTTGACGCTCTCTTTGTCGTTGGCTACGCACGGCAGCACTTTGATGTTCGGGTCGATCTTGAGCGCAATGCGCAAGTCCTCCGGCGACCAGGCGTCCTCGAAATCCTGCTTGTTGGCCGCCACGACATACGGCGTGGAAGCGTAGCCGCGAAACGTGTCCAGGATCGAGCGCGCTTCGCGAAACGTCTCCGGTCGAGTGCTGTCCACGACGACGATGAAGCCCAGCATGCCTTCGGACAGGATTTCCCACATGAAGTCGAAGCGCTTCTGGCCGGGCGTGCCGAACATGTACAGCACCAGATCGTCGTCGATGGTGATCCGCCCGAAGTCCATCGCCACCGTGGTCTGGTCTTTCACGCGCTCGGCCGGGTTGGAGATACGGCGCTCGGTCGAGACGACGTCGATCTCGCTGATCGTCCTGATGAACTGTGTCTTTCCGGCCGCGAACGGTCCGGTCACTACCATTTTCACTGCCTGCATGAGTCCTCGCCCTTATCTCGACATTGCGGATAAAACATCCATCGGCCTGTACGGCCTACTTTCGCTCAAAGAACCGGATCAAGCGCTCGACGACCGGCCGCTTGACCGTGACGACAACCGGCGCGCCGGCCGGCGCGGCCTGCGCGGCTTGCGGAGCCGGGCGTCCCGGCGCGGTGAGCAACTCGACCAGGCCCGCCTGGAGCATACCGTAGATGATCTTGCGAATCTGGAAATCGCTCATGTTGTTGGCCTGAGCGATCTGGCGAATTGTATTCTTGGGATTGATGAAGGAGACGACGCGCCACTCTTCCACCGAGAGGTTGATGTTGCGCAGGCGCGCATCGGGGCGATCGGTGAAGCGCAGGGTCATATCCAGGTCGGGCAGTTCTTCTTTCAACCGCTCGATCTCCTTGATGCGGCGGCTGCCTTCCATGATGACGTTTTCCAGATCGACCCGTACTTCGATCGTGCGGTCGCCGGGGGGCAACTGGCTCGGCTCAAAGCGGAACGTCCCATCGGACCACCCGAACAGCCGATACACCACATCCAAGACATACGCCTTGACACTGGCGACGATGTCATTCTGCGTCAGGTGACCCGCCTGAACCAGCAGCACACCCAGCTCGCGGTCGTTGCGCGCTTCAGGCTGCTCATTGATCTTGGCCGCCTGCGCATCGGTCAGTTTGCCCGCGCGAACCAGCATCGACGCCAGCCGGCCGTCTTGCCCGCCGTAGGTGGCGTAGATCAACTTGCCTTCCTTAAAGAAGACATGCGCCGATCCGTTCTTGCTTTCCACCACCAACTGACCTGTCTTGCGCGCCAGGTTGATCAGGTTGAGCAGTTGGGTGGTGCTGAAATCGCGAAGATTACCTTTCAATGCCATACTCGGCCGCCTTGCCGCACCATCGACTTCGGAGACGCCCTAGCCTCTGCGACGACACCGAACCAAACCCTGTGCAGTTCGCGCGAATTATACCTGCTCTACATAGGCAAGTCAATTTAACCCCAATATTTCTGGCAGTTCGCGGGCCTCCGGCCGGGCTGTCCCAAAGTCCAGGCTCACGGCGGATTACTCACGCGCAACGGGCGGGAGCGGGGCTTCAGGTGGCCCGGCTATGCTATAATCCCTGGCGACCCCTTGTTTGCCGGAGGAATTATGCTTGCCAATCGTCGGGCCGCCTGGCTGACCCTGATCGGCATGGTGGGTCTGATCGGGTCGGGCTGCCAGAGTGTACCTGATCTAAGGCCGACCTCTCAGACCCCGCTCGCACCGACATTCACGCTGCCGCCGCAAATCCTGATCACGCCGACGCCTGTGTCGCCGACTCCCATTTCCGCACCGCCTACCGCCACTCTCGACACGCGCCTGATCACGACATTCGAGCCGGATGTCGATCCGCTGACCGATGAGAAGGTGGCCGATCCCTCCGTGTTGCAGCGGCGGCCACTGGCGATCAAGGTTGCCAACTCGAACGAGCCGGGTGTCCGGCCCCAGTCGGGCGTCAGTTTCGCCGATCTCGTTTTCGAGCATGAGGCCGAAGGCGGCGTCACGCGCTGGACGGCGATCTTCCTGAGCAAGGCTCCCTCGCTCGTCGGCTCCAACCGATCGTGTCGCATCATCGACGCCGACCTGCCGGCGATGTACAAGTCACTGCTGGCCTGCTCCGGCTTCAGCGGCGGTACGCGCGAGTATTACATCAAGCCGACCGAGTTCTACAAAGAAGACCGCGTCTTCTCCGAAGAATTTGGCGACGGCGCCGCGATCTTCGTTCGCACCAACACCCTGCTGCCACCGCACAACCTGTTCGTCAGTCCGGCTGCGCTGTGGGCGGAAGCCACGCGCCGGGGCCTCAACCAGCCGCAGGATTTGACCGGCATGGTGTTCTCGATCGCGCCGGTCGGATCGGGTTCACCGGCCGCGCAGGTCGTCATCCCCTATCGCGCCGAGCGTGCCGAATGGCGCTACGATCCATCCGCCACCACCTGCAGCAGCCAGACCGGGTGCTACCTGCGCTGGAGCGACGGCGCGGTTCACATCGATGCGCTGAACGGCCAGCAGATCAGCGCGGCGAACGTCGTCATCGTCTACGCCAACCACGTCGAGGATGTGCGCTACCTCGAAGACGTGGCCGCTGGAGGCCATTACTCGATCCAGATTCAGATCTGGAACGACCCCGGCAATCCCAGCCTGCCGGGTGGGCGCGTGCAGGTGCTGCGCGACAGTCAGGTTTTTGAAGGTAAGTGGACCCGGCCCGGCCGCTTCGAGATGCTCGCTTTTATCGATGCCGCCGGCAACCCGATCCCACTGAAGCCCGGTATCACCTGGTTCCAAATGGTCCGGCTGGACACCAACGTGCAAATCCAGCCATAATGTGCCAAGCGATCACAAGCATCCGGCTCTAACGCATAGCGCGGCTCCGCCGCAACCGAATCCATTGGACGCTGATTTGCGCGGATGAACGCAGATAAAACACGATCAGCGTAAATCCGCGTTCACACTTGCCCCACTGCCTGCGGCAGCGGGCAGTGCGGGTCTGCGTCCAAAAATCTTCGCGGTCGTGATAGTTTCGGCGGAGCAATACTATA
>DATBWU010000167.1:0-8023 GCA_036514635.1 Anaerolineae bacterium
TCCCCCCCTGTCCCTCTCCCGCGCGCGGGAGAGGGGAGTCAGCGCGGCCAAGAAGCGCGGCGCCCCAGTCGGTGAGATGGAGGGCGGCTGAACTGTGCCATTCGACAGCGTCGAACCAGGCAAGGTAGGTGAGCACGCCGCGCAGAATGTTCTCAGGCTGCGCATCAGGATGGCTCTCATCGTCAAGGGCGGCGAGCGGGACAAGTTTCAGGAGCGTCGTGAGTCTAATGCGTTCGCCATGCGGGGCTTGCCGCAGAACCTCGAACAACGACGAAAGAGAGTGTGCTAGCGAGGCCAGGCGCCAGCCCGGCAGCCGATAGGCGCACCACAGGTCGTCGTGTGAGCGATCGGAATCGATTGGGAAGGCCGCTTTGAAGAGCCGCGCCGCGTGCTCGTGATCGGAAGCGTTCAGAAAGAGGGTCGCACGCGGGGTAGGCTTCAGGAAGCGGCCGGTGTGCGCGATAAGACCGGCGGCTTCGCACAGAAAGTGAATGAAGCGAATGCGTGCGGTGTCAAGCTCGCGTGCCACCCGCTTCCCCTCTTGTGCGCTGTCAGGTATGTTTTCCAACTGATCACGCACGACGAAGTGCTTGTTGATCCAGACCAGGGCAGAGGGCGCCAGGAATCGTTTGCCGCGCGGCGCGATGTCGTTGGCGTGCAGGCAGCAGAGAAAGGTCAAAACATCATTGAGCAAATCCTCTGCCGGTAGGTCATCAGGCATTGGCTTCATCTTTCTCGGTTGAGAGGGTCATTGTGAAGCGCCGGGGTCTTGCTCGAAATCGTCGAGATCGATCAGACCCAGTGCAACGGCGAGCGGGATAGCCTGGCCCATATTCGAGACGTCCTCACCTGAGAACGTGGCGAGCTTGTGCCGGATGGCTTGTTCCTGGTTTTTCTGCGTATCCTCGTCCACACCGCGCCGCTCGGCGGCGGCTTTCCGCGATCGAGTGCGGAGGAAGGCCATGAAGGCGTCGATTTCGGCCCGGGTGGCGCGGATGTCCTTCCAGGTTGCGCGGTGCTTGCGCGGACGACCGCCCAACGTGACAATAGCAGCATGCACTTCGCGAATGTCCACGCCGACGTCCTTCTCCATGACGCGATCGCAGCCGGCCTGCAAAGCGCCTTCACCCAGTTCGCCGGCGTAAGCTGTCAGCGCCAGCAAGCGTGTGTCGGGCGAGATTTCTCGCATGGCCCGAATCGTTTCGAATACGGTCACCTTATCCCAACCCTTGTACCGCAGGTCGAATAGCACGACATCCGGCTTGAGCTGGGTCACCACTTCGAGTGCCTGATCCGGATTCCACGCTTCTCCCACGACATCAATGTCGGCAAACACCCCCAGTTCGCGTACGAAGGTACGATGCTGAAAGGGTACATCTTCAGACACCACTAACTTGATAACGCGCTTTTCGGACGAACTCATCTTGACCCTCCGGCGAAACAAAGTCACCTTGCGGATACACGCAGCGAATCGCCAGCATTGACGGGCATCTCTAGCGGTACCCGAGCGATGACCAGGAAACCCCGTCCAAAGGCGGGCCTGTTCCTAACCTCAAGCGTGCCGTGCACGGGCTTGAGGACGTTCCGCAGCACTTCAAAATCGGTGGGCAATGGCTCTCGCGTCATGCCGGTGCCCTGATCTTCGACGGATAGAATCGCCCACTTAGGCTCGATCTCCAGTCGGACGCGAATCTGGTAATCGCGGTCGGGATCTACCTTCGAATATTTGACCGCGTTCTGTAGCGCTTCTTTGGCGAATTGGATTAAAGCGGCAGCCATACGCTTATCGGTGAAGGGGTAGTCGTCGATGCAGCCTTCAAAAGCCGTGCATCGCCCCAGCCCATCTTTGGTTGCCAGGATGCGCAACGGTGAGCCGATACGGCCACGCGTGTCGGTGTCCGTGACGACCTGCGCTTCGACCGAATGCAGTGTAGACATACTCCGGGACAATACCTGCGCCACTTCCTTGATCTTTTCCAGGCGCACGCGATCTGGAATCTCTCGCCATTGTTTGACGAGTCTGTAGAGAGTCCAGCAAGTAGCCACGTACAGATCGCCCCGCACATCGTGGATCTGATCCTTATAGGCCTGCCGGATTTCCTCGTTAATCTGACGCAAGCGGGCAGCCTGAGCATGGCGCGTCGGCAGGTGCGCTCCGATGATTTGGGCAAACTCCTTCAACCGCGTTTCATCCGCCCCGGTGAATTGCGGTGGATCGCCCGGGCCGATTTTGTTTTCGCACAACAGGACCCCGGCGCAAGGCAGTCGACCGTCCGGATCGGGGATGGGTACGGCCAGGAGCGATTCGCGCTGGCCCGAAGCCAGATGGTCGAACTGCCCGATGTCTTCGCCGCGCCAGGCCCGATGTTCCCGAATATACGCACCGGCCCGGCGCAGTGGCTTCCCCGATGCTGCAACGTAGCCAAGCAGGCCGATGCCGTCGTCCGCGCCGATGCGATGTTGCAGCGATTGAAACTTGGCCGGATGAATGCGCTTCGAAGCCTCGATGGTGAGAATTGTGCGATCGGGTGAGGTGAGCCACAGCGAACATTCTTCGGCCGACAAGACATCCCCAATGAGGTGAAGATACATCGGATAGAGCGCACGCGCGTCGTCGTCGAGCGAGAGCCGGTTTTCCAATTCGCCCAGGCTTTGCTCGAGGCCGATCCAGCGTGTGTTGATCGCCTGTTCAATCGCCTGTCCGATCTGCACGGCGAGATTGATGATGTTGTTCTGGTCTTCGGGCGCGTAGGCATACTTGTGGAGGCTCTGGCAATCGAGCACGGCGACGACCGAGCCGCGCACCTGGATCGGCACGGCGATTTCGGCCATGACTTCGCGCTCTTCGGGCAGGATCGGCTCGAAGTAGGGATCGGCCCACACATCGTTCGCGACCATCGGCTTGCCAGACATGGCGGCCCAGCCGGCCAGCCCGCGTTGCAAGGGCTGCTCGTACGTCTCGGGGTCTTGCGAGGCATAGATCGGGTCTACGGCAACGGGATAGAGTTTACCCGCTTCGCCGTTTAAGCCCAGCAGCGCGATGCTGTTGCTATGCGTTTGTGCTCGAGCGAGTTGCAGAATGGCAACGATCCACGGCTTGAGATGATGCCGGGCGTGAAACAAGTAGGCGTTCGGCGCCCAGCGGTTCTGATCGCGCAGGCGGTCTTCAGCCAGAGCCAGTGCATCGGCTGCTTCGCGCCAATAGGCGGCGATGGGAGCAACATCCTCCGAGCACAACGATTGTCCCCACACGCTGAGCGCCCAACACGTCCCGGCCGGATCGGTCATCGGCACGACGATAGCCGGGCGACCAGCCTTCAGGGCTGTCGTCAGGCGGCGCACGTTGCGAGACGAGGTGTACGCCCGGGCGATCTCCGCGAGCAGGCGTGTGCCGTCACGCTCGTAGAGCGGCTGCTGGCGAGTCATCGCCTCCTGCCAACGCGGACTATCCGCCAGGCTGAACTCCAGCCCCAGCAGTTGAACGCGATACATGCGATTGATCTGCTGCACCAGATCGCTGCCGGCTGACACGTCGCGCACCCGCAGCCGTCGCCCTTCCGCGTCCAATTGCACAATCATCGATTCGAAGCCGCAGGCCTTCAGGCTGTCGCGGACGGATCGCAACGCGTGACTAGGTGTAGGAGCGCCCTCCCGATGCAAAGCGCCTGCGGCGCGGGCCAATTCATCGTAGAGCCTCTGGCGGCGCAGATAGGAATATGGGGCAGTGAACAACACAACGACGTGCTTCAGCCGGCCTCCATCCATTTTAGGCTGGGCGCTGACCCGTACAGGTATTGCGCTACCATCTTTGCGGCGCAACATGGTGGAATATTGGCTGGCGATGCCGTTGGGGCGCTTGGCCCATTCGCGCCGAACGGCCTCCTGCTGCGACTCGGGTACAAATGACAAGAAGTGCTGCCCAATAACCTCGTCGCGCGTGTAACCCAGCAGTGTCAGCAGACTTTCATTAGCGTGGGTGATGATGCCATCCGGGTTTTCGCTCAGCGCACCGGTCTCGACGACATCCAACAAATCTTCCAGCGCATCCCGATCAGTAGTCGATGTGGTCAGGTTCGAGTCGTGAACCGTTTCGAGCATCGGATCGACGAGATGTGCGGCCAGCAGATTCGCGGCGCTGTTCAAAATGCTGTAGTCCTCAGCGTCGAGCCGCGATCCCGGATCGTGTGGAGCTCCGCATAGCCAGCCGAAGCGTTGTCCACCCAGCATGATCGCCATGCAGAGCAGACCCGATATGCCTTCAACCTCACGCATAGGGCTGCTGGCTGAGTCGACCGGATGCAGTTCGAATTCGGGCGGAGCCGGGAAGCGCTCTTCGCCGTGCGCCGCGACCCAGTTCACCAACCGGAATTTACCGGCCTCCTCGATCAGAAAGCCCACATTCATGCCGAATGCATCGGAGATCAGCAAGGCCGCCACGTCCAGATAGTGCAGGTCACGCCGATCGCCGGCACTCAGATAGCCGTTGAG
This sequence comes from Anaerolineae bacterium, assembly GCA_036514635.1. GTDB lineage: Bacteria > Chloroflexota > Anaerolineae > Fen-1058 > Fen-1058 > DASSFZ01. The sequence continues at coordinate 4,489 of DATBWU010000167.1, forward strand.
CAGTTTTAGGACGGCGTAGCGATCGGCACGAATCCAGCGCTGCAGGTAGTCGTAGGTTTTGACGATGCGATCGGCGATGAACGGTGCGATGATGACGGCCCGAGCGGCATGCAGGCCGGAATAGAAGTCCGGCTGAAATTTGTCGAGCGCCAGCACGCCGACCGGATCGCCGGATGGCTGGCGGAGCAGCGGAATGCCCAGCCAGGATCGGGCGTGCTGATCCGGCAGGGGGTCGGAGGCCGGTCGGCCCACGCACAGGCCTGGATCACTGAACGAGGCGAATTCGGTTCGGATATCGCCCGAGTAGCGAACCCGGCGTGTTCGATACGCTTCTGCGTTCGGATAGTCGCCGTTGAGATCGAACTCCAGCCGCCGCACGTCGCCGGGGTTAGCAAAGCCGTCGGAGGCGACGATGCGCAAATGATCACCTTCTGCGCGTTGTACCGAAATGGCATCGTAGTCGATGAGTTGCTGGATGACGGCGAAGATGGGGCCGAGCAACGCCTCAACCGTCTCGGCAGTGGGGGTGGTGGCAACGCCGGCCAGTCCCCAACGGTTCACGTCTTCGCCGTGCAGCAACGCCTGTCGCCGCAACACGCCAGCCAGAACGAGGGAGACCTGCGCGGCACACAGGTTTAAGAGCTGGAGGTCTGCGTCGCTATAAAAGCCGGGATTATCCGACTGCATGGCCATGACGCCGAAGACCCGTCCCTGGACAGACAGCGGCGCACCGGCCCAGCAGCGGCAGGGGAAGTCGTCGTGAATGCCGGGCGCCGACTGAGGTGATTGCGTGTCGTGGGAGGTGATGGTATCGGAGATGAGCAACGGCCGGTTGTGGCAGATGACCCATTCGGTGTACCCAAGGTCTGACCACTCACGCGTCCTGTACGACTCGGGCTGCTGCCGCCGATAGTACGCCGGGAACTCGACGGTGTTCACCCGCCGATCGTATAGCGCGATGTACCAGGAGTCGACGTTGATGATCTTGCCGACCTGGTCGCGAACCTGGCGCAAGATGTCGGGCAGTTCGCGACTTTCCTGGCCGAGGGCGACGCTGCCCAGTTCAAGGAGCGCTTCGATCTGAAGGCCGGCAGTATGGGCTAGCTCGATCAGCTGTGCGCGCTCTTCAGCCGGTATCTCGAAGCCGGTACCCGCTGCTCGCACCGAGTTGGCGATTGCCCGCGCACCCTGTGCGCGACCCAGGCTGTCGTGGCCGCGTACACGCACGCCGGTGACCTCCACCGGATAGGCCAGCCCGGTTTTGTCACGAAAGGTGAGTTGTGCTCTTTCGCCGACAGTGTCGTTCTCGATAGCGATCTTGAGCGGGCAGTCCGCGCAGGGTTGGTCCGCGCCGGCCAGATACTGGTAACATTTTTGGTTCAAGAGTGACGGGCCGTGGCGCCGGGCTAGGCGCGCGTTGGAGAGCAGCAGAGTGAAGTCGGAGGAGATCAGGTAGGCGTTGGTGTCAGATGTCTCTACTTCACGCTTCGCCTCTTCGATCAGCTGCTGCAAGGTAATGACGCGCATGTGCTGAAGAACGGCGCCGAGACCGCAGAAGACGATGATCCGAAGGGCTGGGGACCAAAGCCCTGCCGGCAGCTGCAGCACGGCGTCGATACCAAAGGAAGCAACCAACGATAGCGCCACCGTGATCGCCGTGGATGAAAAGCTGGAGTACCAGGCGACGAGAGCAATCGGCAGGGCGAAGGCGAGTGACGCGGGCACACCGGGAGCGCTGCTGGTGAAGGTGATGAGACTGGCGAACAGCAAGTCAAGAATCGCCTGCATCCACCGGACGCGCTGCATTCCGAGCCGGTAGCGGAACCGGCCCCAAATGATGAACTGGGCCGTGGCATAACCCAGAAAGGCGATGGCAGTCGGAATGATCAACGGCGCAATCCAGCCGGGTTTATAATCGGGGACGGTGAGGGCACGCGCCAACACCAGCAGAGCCAGGAAGAGGCGCGCGAAAAGGATGGACTGCATGCCCAGATGTGTCACCCGGCGCCAGTCTGGCACTTTACGCACCAAACGACGCACGGCGGTTTCGGCGGTGAGATGTTGCCTGCTCATCACTCACCTCCTGGTGTGCGGCGCTGCGGAAGACCTGGGAATGTGCCTGTACCGCACTGCGGCTCTGACGGTCTCAGCAGCCAGGCATGGCTCGAGACGCTATCATGTTAAAGCGAAAGACACGCCGGCGCTAGTCGCGAACGGACTAAATGTGCCCCGCGATCGACTGCATTCATGGTATGGTAACACTAACGCCAGGGCCAGGATGCGTCAGGGGCCGGCAGCCCACTTCGAGCGTGGCCGGCCGAAAAAGCAACGCGGAAAAGTAACGCCGATCCGGTCTTAGAGCCTGTCTGAAAAGGCTCGATGGTTAACCACCACGCCCTGTCCGGCGCTTCGCGTCGGGGGCGCGCTAGGCGAGGCACGACCCCGCAGAAAGATGCGGGGCAAGCGACACCAAGAAACACCAAGAAAACCTTAGTGCTGCTTTGTGCCGCTTGTCCCCTTCAGGGGATGGTGTCTTGGTGGTGAGTTTTAAGACGGGCTCTTAGGAAGTTCTCTGGTGATTACACACATGTCATAAAAACCACAGAGACACGGAGCGCACGGAGCAACCCTATTGGCTTTTCTCCGTGTCTTTGTGCCTCCGTGGTGAGCTGTGAATAATCACCAGGAAGTTCTCTATTGACTGCCAAGGTTCTCGTGATAGAATACAGCCAGCCGAGTCTTCATATCGATTGGGCGACAGACAGGCAATGAGTTTGTGAAGTGAGCAGCAGAATTGTTAAATCGAGCCGTTTTTACCCGAAGTGTTTTCGCCGATAGACTGGTGGAGGACGATTCGACTTTAGAGAGGTGGTTTGATGGTCAAAGTGGAGGTGCTTCCGAGCTTGAGGGCATGTCCAAGACTGAAAATGGGGAGAAGTCGAGAAAGATTAAGACTGCGGTCACAACGAAGGTAATTCCCGATAGGGGATTGAAACGATCTGTGACGCGACCACGTCGACGGTTGTCTGCGTGTCACAACGAAGGTAATTCCCGATAGGGGATTGAAACTCGTTCGGGGTGGCGGAGGGGCCGGTCACAGCGGCGAGTCACAACGAAGGTAATTCCCGATAGGGGATTGAAACCCACCGTCCAGCCTTTTGTCGGGTTTGGTAGCGATTGGTCACAACGAAGGTAATTCCCGATAGGGGATTGAAACTTTCCCCTGATTGTGTGGATGACGTTTGCAGTGTCCGTCACAACGAAGGTAATTCCCGATAGGGGATTGAAACGAGTAAAGAGGCCAACCGAGTAATCCAACGATCGTCTCGTCACAACGAAGGTAATTCCCGATAGGGGATTGAAACTTCTTCGCGGAATGCGGATAGGATAGATCATCCTGAGTCACAACGAAGGTAATTCCCGATAGGGGATTGAAACCTTTTCTTCAACCGTCTCCCTACTCACCATAGAGTGGTCACAACGAAGGTAATTCCCGATAGGGGATTGAAACGATCTTGGATGTTGCGGGTCACGG
>DATBWU010000168.1:0-5345 GCA_036514635.1 Anaerolineae bacterium
GCCGAGTTCATCGGCGGGCGCACGCCGGCCATGGCGCAAGTTTCTGGGTAGCGCAGCGAAGGGTCTCGGCTTGTCGGGCAGAGATTCTTCGCTGCGCTCAGCATGACAATCTGCGGAGTTATTTCTTGACAAGCCCTAAGGGATGATCGTTTCCAAGAGACCCCGAATCCAGGTGAGCAGGTCGGTTACGAAGGTCCACCCTTCAGCCGCATCATCAGGCTGTTGATCGAGGGCGGGGAGGGTATCGCCTGCATCCTGCACTGCGATTGTCTCGCCTGCGTAAGCGAAGAGCACGTTGCGCCCCGTCTGCAAGAACGCGCGAATAGCGGGATCGGCGGCCAGCTTGAAATACTCGGGTGAGCCAAAGTCGATCTGCCGATCGACCGCGATATTTTGGGCGATCCACTCATCCGTGATCGAGAGGTTGGGATCGCTTTGACCCTTCAACAGCGCCAGATCGATGACCTGATTCGTCAGTTGGGCCAGGCTGTGCTGACCGCTATTGAGGACATTCGCGCCCTGGGCCAGGTTCGCCTGTGCAGCGAGTTGATAGGCCTGGTTCTGAACGCGGGCCTGAATGGTCGTTTGACCTGACGCCTGGTTCAACTCGGCCTGGTTACTGTAAAGCCCCATGTTGGCTGCCGATGCCGCGCCGCTATCCTGCGCTTGGATGACGAACGTGGTGTAGGGAGTGACCAGGCCGTAGTTCAGACCTAGCGCCCGGATTTCTTCCACCAACGCGGCGCTTTCGCCTTCCACCCGCACCCGATCGAGCAGCTCGCCGATCCGCCGCGTGGCCCACAGCCGGGGCACGAAGTCGTTGTCGCCCATCTGCTCCAGATCAAACTGATAGGTGTACTCGCGTGACTCGTCTCCGGCGTAGCCGCGCACGCGAACGGTGACGTTGGACGCGGCGGCTCGATAGCGCCCGGCGATCATCAGGCTGGAGCCTTGAAACAGGTCGGGAATCTGCTGCGGATATACGTCGCTGGCTTCCAGGCCATCGAAGTCCACCGAGACATCGGTGAGCACGGGATTGGCGATGCGCGTGTAGAAATCGGATAACATCGCCTCCAGGTTTTCGCCGGGCGGCACGTAGGTCACCGTCCCGCCGTTCTCATTCGCCAGGTGGTCGAGCAAGTGCGTGTTCACATCGTAGCCCACGCCGAAAACATGCAGGCGCGCTGCGATCGGCTCATTCGACCGGGCCGCCCGGCTGGCGATCAGAACCTCATCGGTGATGCCGGCGGTCGGCAGGCCATCGGTCAAGAACACGACGACCCGCGTTGCATCTGAACGTGGTGCGCTGCCGGCAAGGATAGACAGGCCGAGCTGCAGGGCAGCGTCCAGGTCTGTGCTGTTGTTGGCGTATAGACTGTCGACGAAGCGGCGGGCATCCGCCAGCGTTTGCGGCTCGACGGGTTGCAGCGTGTGCGAGAAGGCGAGCATCTGATCGTCGAAGCCGACAATGGAGAATCGATCGCGCGGATTGAGTTGGCCCAGGATGAAGTGCAGCGCATTCCTGGCTTGCTCGATCTTTTCGCCGGACATGCTGCCGGAGCGATCGATGACGAACACGATGTCTTTGGGTAAGACCTCGTCTCGCGCGACATTGATCTCCGGCGCGAATAGGAACAGGAAGTGATCGCGGTCGGCTCGCCGGCCGGTGAGCAGGCCGCTGCCGAACCCGCCTTCCGACGGCGCGAAAAAGAGGTCGAAGTTCTCGGCGGGTTGGACGTTCTGCGCGCTCCAGGTGATGCGCGCCCGGCCAGGGCCGATGCGCTCAGTAGTGACTGCGTGTGATGACGAGTACAGGCTGGATAGCCCGGAGGACGACGTGAGGCTGACGGTGATCGACACATCTTCCAGCGGTTGCGGCGAATAGCGCTCGGTGCTCAGAATGTAGCGATAGTGATACAGTCCGCCGGTCGGGGCCAGCACTTGTTCGTATTCCAAGACCATCCGCCGCGAACCGAACGCGGGGATGGAGATGTCAAAGGCCAGCGTCTCCCAATCGACGTATTCGAGAAGCGACGGATCGCGGCGTTGAGCGATCACGTCGAACAGCATGGCGTTAGTCGCCGCAGGCGATTGCCGGGTAAGGGCCTGTGGCTGCCCGTCTACGGCCGCCTGAAATTCGGAGAGGATGGCGTCGGGCGGCACCGGGAACATATAGCGTCCCGCTACCGCGAAAGGCTGCGGATTGAAGAATTCCTGCTCGACGCGCGTTATCGCGTGGTGATCCCGGATATCGACAGTGACGTGATGATAGCGCACAGTCAAGTATTCGGCGTCGAGTGGTTCGGGCAGGATCATGCCATCGGCCAAAGCGACGCCGCCGGCCAGATTCAGTCCGATTGCGGTGATGAGGAGCGCGAGAACGACCTTACGCATGGTAGTGCCTCCGACAGGGATGTGCGATACATCCGGTAGTCTAGCGAGTGCGTGAGGCAGTTCTGTGACAAAGTGAGGACAAGCGGGGCGTAGTCGTGGGGCAACTCACAAAAATCCGGCTCTCCCGGCTTTGGCGGGAATCGAACCGCAAAGAACGCAAAGGACGCAAAGTTTTCTAGGGCTTTGCGCTCGCTTGCCTCGCGTATTGTTGGCGAGGTTGCGCCCTCTGCGGTAGGACTTTTCGGTCCGATCCGGCAGAGCCAAGAACCCTTTTGCAGCGAGCGAAGTCACGGGGGAGGCGGCAACGTGAAACTGGCCGTGGTGCCTACGCCCTCGTGGCTGTCCAGCCACAAGCGCCCGCCATGCGCCTGCACCAGGCTGTGGGCGATGGCGAATCCCAGCCCATTGCCGCCCTGCGCGCGTGAGCGTGCCTTGTCGGCGCGATAGAAACGCTGGCCGACGCGCGGCAGGTCTGCCGCCGGAATACCGATGCCCTCGTCGCGCACTTGAATCAACGCAAATCGCTCCGGCGTCGCGCTCACGCTCACCGTCACGCTTCCGCCCGGTCGAGAATACTTGAGTGCATTGTCCAGAAGGTTGACCATTACTTGCGCGACCCGATCCGCATCCGCCCAGGCAGCGGGCGCATTGGGATCGATCTCCGCTCGCAGCGTCAACCCACGCGCCGCCGCCTGCGGGGCCAGCCGCTCGATCGTCTCCTGAACCAGCCCGGCCAAGTCCAGCCGTTCGCGGCGCAAATCGAGCGCCTGCGAGTCGGCGCGCGACAGCAATAGCAGATCGCTGACGAGTCGAATGAGGCGATCGGTTTCACCCTCAATCGTTTCCAGGAAACGATCGCGCACTTCGAGATCGTCGATGGCTCCGCCGCGCAGCGTTTCCACCGTGCCCTTGAGCGAAGTGAGTGGCGTGCGCAACTCGTGCGACACGTTAGCGACGAAGTCGACTTGCATCTGCCGGGCGGCTTGCAGCCGCGCCATCATGTCGTTGAACGTGTGACTCAAGCGGCCAATCTCATCATGCGAGCGCGCCGGAACCGGTTGATCGAATCGGCCTTGAGCGACTGCCTCGGCGGCGGTGGTCAACGAGCGCAGCGGTCGAGTGATAGCGCGTGACAACAGCAGTCCAACCGCTCCAGAGGATACGAGAGCGATGGCTGTGGCGAGCATCCACCGGGCGCGCAAGTCCTGCAGCACCGCCAACACGTCTCCTAACGATTGACTCAGGTAGGCCACGCCGATCAGTTGATCGTTGAGCCTGGCCGGCAGCGCCACGGCGAGAGATGTCACTTCACCGGTCGAATCGACGCGGCTGGCGTACTGGCCGGTCAGCGCCTGCGCCGCCAACGGATCGGTTCTCAAGTCGACGCCGAGGTCCGTTGCCTGCGAATCGGCCATTACCTTCCCGTTCTTATCAAGGATGCGGATGCGCGTGTTCAATTGCGTCCCCAGCTGGATCGAGGCACGGCTGAGATACGACAGGTCTGAGTTGTCGGTAGTGGCAGTGTCGGGCGGGAAGAGATTCTCGGTTTGAAGCGATAAGTTGCCGTATTGCTGTTGCTGAACGGCGTTGTTGAGTGGAGCCTGAGCGTCGACCGTCGGGCCGGCGGTCAGTGCGCCAGGAATCAGAGCCTGCACGGTGATGCGCGCCTGGGCGATCAGGCTGTCTTCAGTCGCCTGTAGGAAATACCGCTCCAAAAGAGAAAACAGCAATAATCCCGACAACCCCATCGCCAGGATGATCACAGTCAAATGGCTGAACACCAGACGCGGGCGGAGACCGGAGAATATCTTCATGTTTCTTGTGTGCCTGTACCCGCCGGCATTTTATAGCCCACACCCCGAACGGTCACGATGATTTCAGTGGTGGGTGCTGCCTGGCGCAGTTTTGTCCGCAAACGCTTGATGACCGCATCGACCACGCGCAGGTCGTCGCGGTAATCGTAGCCCCATACTTGCTCCAGAAGTTGTTCCCGGCTCAATACTTGATCGGCATGACGGGCTAGTGTTTGCAGCATGGCGAACTCCAACGCGGTCAATTCCAACAAGACCGCGCCCCATCGGGCTTCGTGGCGGGCTGCGTCGATCGTTAATGCGCCGACCTGCACACTACTCGACGGCGCGGGTGGCGGTGGCGGAATCGCTCGCCGCAACACGTTCTTCACGCGCGCCATGAGTTCGCGGACGCTGAACGGCTTGACCACGTAATCGTCCGCGCCGAGTTCCAGCCCTACCACTCGATCAATTTCGGCGTCGCGCGCGGTGAGCATGATCACAGGTGTCTCGCACTCGCGGCGCAGCAGGCGGTAGACGTCCAGCCCGTCCAGCTTGGGCAACATCAGGTCGAGAATGATCAGGTCGGGCTTCTCGCGCCGGGCCTGAGCCAGCGCTTCCTCGCCGTCTCGGGCGATGATCACCTCGAAGTTGGCGCGCTTCAAGTTGTACGCCAGCACGTCAATGATGGGGGGTTCGTCGTCGACGATCAGGACTTTGGCTGTCATGGCGTTTTCTGCCATCGAGTTTGTCCCGATTGTAGCCGAAACTCGAAGCACCGTAAAGACAAACTGTGGCAAACGAGAGACAAACGTGCGGCAGGGGAAGTACAATTTCTGTTTGGCGTATGTTTTCAAGAGTGGCTGAGTGATCAACGTGCAAGACTGTGCGTTGACATGCGTGGCGAGCTGAGGTATTATCACCACCGTCCAGTTTACTGGATCTGGCGACGTCGCCAAGTGGTAAGGCAAGGGTCTGCAAAACCCTCATGCGCGGGTTCAAGTCCCGCCGTCGCCTCAAAAGCCCTGATTTATCAGGGCTTTTCCTTATCGTTGCCTCCTTGTGCACTGCCGCCCACCCCAACCCTTGTTCAGTCTGACTCTACTTCCGCGACAAGGTTCCACTGCGAAGACTGACTGAGGTTCGCTGAAGATTCCCAAG
>DATBWU010000169.1:0-3043 GCA_036514635.1 Anaerolineae bacterium
GCCGAGTTCATCGGCGGGCGCACGCCGGCCATGGCGCAAGTTTCTGGGTAGCGCAGCGAAGGGTCTCGGCTTGTCGGGCAGAGATTCTTCGCTGCGCTCAGCATGACAATCTGCGGAGTTATTTCTTGACAAGCCCTAAGGCTCGGATTGTTAACCACCAAGTCACCACCCCCTGAAGGGGGCAAGCGACACAAAGAAAGCCCGGTGATTCTTGGTGCCTGGGTGGTTGGTTTTAAGACAGCCTCTAACCCCCAATTACCGAGTACGGCTTCGGCAGGTATGGCGTGGGATCGATCACCTTCGGATACACGTACCCGTCCAACCCGTTCGCCGGATCGACGAGCATGAAGTGCAAGTGCGCGCCCCGGCTGTTGCCGGTATTATCGGCCAGGCCGATCGGCTGGCCCGCCTGCACTATTTGATCTTTAGCGACGTTGAACTGCTGCAGATGGCAGTACATCGAGAACAGGCCGAGTGCAGAGTGAAAGAGCTTCACGTGATGGCCGTAGGCATGATTGCCCGATTTGCTGACGCCGTCCCACACCCACGTCATCACGACCTTGCCGTCCGCCCAGGCGAGGATCGGCGTGCCGTTGGGCGCGCGCAGGTCGATGCCTTCGTGCGCTTTGATCGGTGCTCGGAATTCCGGGCGCGGCTGGTTGAACGGGGCTGTGACGACATGCTCGGGATAGATCACCGGCCACACGCCGACGAATGGGCCGGTCGTGAGCAGTGGGCCGGGGGACGTTGTCGTGGATAGATAACTCGCCGCGCAATAGCCGCGCTGTGCGCCGAACTGCGCCAGAAACCACAGCGCCGCGCCGGGTGTGAAACGTTCCAGTGCTGCGCCGATGATTTGAACCGGCGAATTGTCGCGCATCGTCACCAGTCGCTGGCTGGTGCGATCGGGTGAGGCGCGCAGGTTCAAGCCCATCCCGCCGGTCTGTTGCGGATCGACCGTGCCGATCATGGGGAGCCGCAGCGTGAAGACGGGGTCGGTGGTCAAGTAATCCGCCGCGCAGTAGCCGATGCGATCTCCCCAGCGGACCTGATACCACAGCGTGCCGGAGGTCGAATCGAAGTTCTGGCGAGCCACACCCACAACGGGGACGCGCGTATTATCCCGCATCGTTCCCAGGCGCGCGCCCGTAGCGCTCGGCGCAGCGCGCAGGTTCAGGCCAATCCCACCCGTCTTGCGAGGATCGACTGTCGCAAACGAAGGCAGAGCGTATGGCATGGAGCCACTCCGGTAGCGTGTTGAGGACGAAAGACCAACGACAAAGGACGAACGACGAAGGCGTTCGTCCTTCGTCGTCTGGCTTACTCTTCCAACCCGACTAGCTTGCGCCACGGCCCGTGGATGCCGTCTTCGGTGACGCCGTAGTAGACGCGAATCGATCCGTCGGGCATGTGCTGCGCCAGGTCGTAGCGCTGTTTGCTGGCGTGCTCGGACTTGCCCAGCAGCGCCAGATCACCCATCCACTGGATACGGTTCGGATCGACGGGGTGCTTCTCGTGCTGGCTGATGGCGTAGTGCCACAACTTGCGCGCCGACTTCTGCGTGACGTTCTTGACGACGTTTCCATTGCGCAGGTCGCGCATGGTGTGATACCAGCGCCCTCCGCGCTCGCCGCTTTCGACAATCTCAACGCCGGTGCGCGGCGGGCCGATCACGCCGTTCGCCGGCGCGGCCGGCTCGTGCTGCGTCACCGCTTCGGGCAGCGGCGCGCTCCGCGCGGCCTCGCGGCGCTTGACCAGTTGGACGATCTCATCGCGAACGGCCAGCGTCGTCTCGGCCTCGGCGCGCAGATAGATTTTGTTGTCGTCGATGGCATACGGCGGATCGTCGCCGCGCGGGACGATGATGCGGATCACGTTGCCCGAACCCGACTTGTGGACATCGATCGTCGCCTCGAGCGGGGGCGTAATCGCCTGTACCGCTTTGCGAATAACCTCGACCGCCTCTTTGGGGTTGCTCACGCCCGACGCGCGCTTACGGGGATCGCCCGACACGCCGACGTACACTGTGCCGCCGTTTGTGTTGGCGAAAGCACACACATCGGCGATGACGGTGTTGAGTTTGCCGCCGCGCTGTGAGTAACTTTCGTGGAACGACTGCACGATGCTCGGCCCGGCCTCGCGCGCGGCGCGGATGAAATCGAACGGGGCCTGGCTGGGCCGATAGGGCCGGCTGCGGGCGAAGTCGGTTCCGCGCAACAGATCGCGCAGCGCGTCGAAACTCACGTCGTCCAACAGCAGCTCGGTGACGCGATCGCCGATCCCCAGGTTCTTAGGGTTCTTCGGATCGGTGGCGGGCCGGTGCGCGTCCGACCCCTGGATGCAGTGCATCCGGCGCGGATACTCCGGCTTGGTGCCGTTGAAAAAGTTGGCCGTGGCGCGCTTGCTTTTCTGCTCTAAGTCGGTCACTTCGAGCGCGCACAGATGCGGGTCCTGCGTGTAAGCGATCTTGGTCTGTCCGCCGAAGCCCAGCCCGCGCATCGCCACGCCGTGACTGGAGTTGACGTGCGCGGCAATGGCGATGCCGCCCGCCTCGTCGATGACGCGGTAGGCCGTCAGCACATCGGTCGTCGCGCCGACTTCGGACGAGCCTTGATCGAGTTTCTCTGCCGGCACATTCAGACTGAGCAGGATAAATTCGATCTCGCGCACGGGCTTGGCTTCCGGGAAAATACCCAGAATGTGAAAGCCCAGCGTCGCGGTGAACTCGAAGCCGGGCAGCACCAGCACCTTCTTGCGCAGACGGCGATACTCGTCCAGCTGGCGGCGCTCGTCGGGATGCAGACGATTCAGGCGCTCCAGCAGATCGAGCCGGGCGATCTCATCCAACATGTGCGCGTAGCCCGCCACCGTGTTGTGATCGGTGAAGGCGATGATGTCCAGCCCGCGCGCTTCAGCGGCGCGCAGGATATCGAGAAAAGTCGTGTCGGGAGATTGATAATCGACTGAGGCCGGCGTGTGTAAGTGCAAGTCCACTCGCCGCCACTGGCGTTGACTGTCGTGTTTCTTTCGAGGAGACATAGGA
>DATBWU010000170.1:0-14711 GCA_036514635.1 Anaerolineae bacterium
TCACGACCCTGTTGGAAGAGGAGTGAAACTCGTGCCGCTGCGCGCCGTGCTGTTCGACCTGGATGGGACCCTCCTCGACAATGACATGGATGTGTTCATCACGCATTATCTGCGCCGCTTCGCGCCGCACCTGGCGCATCGTATCCCCGCCGACAAATTCGTCCAGGCCTGGCTGCATGCTCTGCAAATGATGCTGCGCAATACCGACGTGACCCTCACCAACCAGCAGGTTTTCGATTTGCACTTCTACCCTCAACTCGGTCTGTCGCGCCAGGATGCCTTGCCGTCGGAAAAGGCCTTCTTCGCCACGTCGTATCGCGGCCTGAGCAGCCTGGTGCGACCCCGCCCCGGCGCGCGAGAAACCGTCCAGGCCATGCTCGACGCCGGCCTGCTGGCCGTCATCGCGACGAACCCCATCTTCCCCCGTGTCGCCGTGGAACAACGCCTGGAATGGGCCGGCGTCGGCGATCTGCCCTTCGCGCTGGTCACCCACGCTGAGAACATGCACGCCACCAAGCCCCACGCGCACTATTATCACGAAGTCCTGAAGCACATCGACTGCGCACCCGATGAGTGCATCATGGTCGGCGACGATTACATCAACGACATTCAACCGGCCACGAAACTCGGCATGCGCACGTACTGGGTCAATTTGAGCACGACGACACCGCCCAATTTCGATCCGAGAGCGCGCGGCGAGCTGCATCGCTTCTATAGCTGGCTCGTCTCGATCGGCTTGCTGGCGGAGCAGGATTGAGCGCTGGTCTTATCCACAAGTGCTCCAGGCCCGCGTCCGCGCGGGCCGACCGCGCGGACGCGGTCGGTGAGCATTCAAGATGTGTGCAATCACCAGATTGAGCGCGGTTGCAATTTGGCGGTGATGGGCTAAACTTAAGACCGGTGCGCACGCCCATCGCTGCGCGGGAGGCACTCGTGAACGAACGGGTCTTGATCATCGACGATGATCCCGATGCGTTGACGCTGATCGGCCTGACATTGGAGCGTCGAGGCTACTCCGTCGTGCGCGCGTCCGGCGGTTCCGAGGCGCTGACGATGATCGAGTCCGATCGGCCCAACTTGGTGCTGCTCGATCTGATGATGCCACACATGGATGGCTACGAAGTGTGTCGACGCATCAAGTCCGACCCGCGCCTGGCCGATATCCCCATCGTCATGCTTACGGCCAAGGCGCAAATGGCAAGCCAGGTGGAAGGCTACCGCGTGGGCGCGGATGACTACGTGACCAAGCCGGTGCATCCCGACGAACTGGCCGCGCACATTCAAGCCGTTTTGGAGCGCGTCCGCGAGCGCCAGGCGAAGGCGATCGGCGGACGCACGGTCGGCGTGATCGGCGTGAAAGGCGGTGTCGGAACGACGACCATCGCCGTCAATCTGGCGGTGTCGCTGACCGCTTCGCGGCGCACGATCCTGGCCGACTTCGACGCCGCCGGCACGACGGCGATCCACCTGGGCTTGACGGCCCTCCCTGACCTGGCCGATCTGGCCGCGCTAACCCCGGAGGCCATTGAGACCCACCTGGTGGAACAGGCACTGGTGATGCACGGCAGTGGCCTGCGTCTATTCCCTTCGACCAATAGCGCGTTCTCGCCGGAGCAGGCCAGCGTGATCATCGCGCGGCTGGCGGACCTGTGCGACGTGTGCGTGTTGGACCTGGGCGGCGGCCTGAACCCGGTGTCGCGCTCGTTGCTGATGCATTGCGATGCGGTGGTGACCGCGATCGACTCCGATCGCGCGGCGGTGCTGCAGACGCAGCGCCTGCTGTTGATGTTCACCGAGTTGGGCCTGAACCGATCACGCCTGAAAATGGTCTGGACTAACCGCGCGGGCCTGGATGTGCAAGCCGCGCTGACCACCATTCGCGCCGCGCTCGGCAACGAGCCGGTGCTCGTCGTCGATTCCGCCCCCGGCCTGGCGTATCGATCCGTGGAGTCGGGCCAGCCACTGGTGCTGAGCGATCCCGATTCGCCGGCGGCGACCGCGCTGCGCAGTTTGAGTCAATCCATCCTGGCACTGGTATCGGGCGAGAAGTAATCTCGGCTCTCCCGGCTTTGGCGGGAATTGAACCGCGACCCTCTGAAGAGGGCAGGCGAGCGCAACCCCGCAAAAAGAAGCGGGGCAGGCGGACGCTAAGGTTTTCAAAGGCTTCGCGCTCTTCGCGCCTTCGCGGTGAAGCTTTTCCCGGTCAACCCGGAAGACCCGTAATCTCTTAATCGTAGTGCTTTTCAGCGAATTGACATGGGCCACGATCCGGACGGGCAGCGTGGCCCTTGTGTTTGCCATCTCAAAACAACCTAAGCCCAACGCACGCCCAACAGCGATGGTAAGCATCTTGCGCTATAGTCCTGCGCATGGGAATGCTTCGCACCGTTTCGGTGCGATTTTGGCGAGAGGATGTTTCGCGATGGCTATGGTGATTGACGCTCCGGCTGCTCAACACGAACTCAGTATGCCAGTGGAGCACTACCGGAAACTGCGCGATTGGCTGGTGACACAACTGACGCCGCTCGCCGGCGATCGGGCAGGGCTAACACCGGCGAATGTAGCCTGGTTGAACGAGCAGTTCCATCGGGTATTGGCGCAGAACAGCATTCGATTGGGGAACGGTGACACGGGGCTGCTGCTGGATGCGGTCACCGACGACGTGATCGGCTACGGCCCGATCGGCCCGAGTCTGCGCGATCCGACCGTGAGCGAGGTGATGGTCAACGGTCCTGACCTGACCTACATCGAGCGCGACGGCAAACTGATCGAAACCGAGGTCCGCTTCCGCGACGACGATCACGTGATGCAGATCATTAATCGGATCGTCAAGCCGCTGGGCCGGACGATCGATCGGCGCTGGCCGCTGGTCGATGCGCGCCTGCCCGACGGCAGCCGCGTGAATGCCATCATCCCGCCGGCAACGCTCAATGGGCCGACGATCACGATCCGCAAATTCCCGGCCAAACGCCTGTCCGTACAAGACCTCGTCGCCTTCGGTTCGCTGACCCAGCACATGGCCGATTTCCTGCGCGCGTGCGTGGCGGCGCGATTGAACATCGTCGTCGCCGGCGGCACCGGGTCGGGTAAGACGACCCTGCTGAACGTGCTTTCGTCGTTCATCCCGGAAGATGAACGCATCGTCACCGTCGAGGACTCCGCCGAGTTGCAGTTGCAGCAGAAGCACGTCGTGCGCCTGGAGACGACTCCGCCGCTCACCGACGGCAGTGGCCGCGTGACGATTCGCGATCTGGTCGTCAACGCTCTGCGGATGCGGCCGGAGCGCATCGTCGTCGGCGAGTGCCGCAGCGGCGAGGCGCTGGACATGCTGCAAGCCATGAACACCGGCCACGACGGATCGCTGACGACGGTGCACGCCAACACGCCGCGCGATGTCGCCAGCCGTCTGGAGACGATGGTGCTGATGGCCGGTTTTGATTTGCCGGTGCGCGTCGTGCGCCAGCAAATTGCGTCGGCGGTCGATCTGATCGTGCAGCAGGAGCGCCTGAGCGACGGCTTGCGCAAGATCACCCGTATCACCGAGGTGCAGGGCATGGAGGGTGAGAACATCATCCTGTCTGACATCTTCCTGTTCCAGGCTGCGCCGTTCGCTTCGGAGTCGAAGAAGGTGGAAGGCGAGATGCGCCCGACCGGCATCCGTCCGAATTTCGCGCCGCGCCTGCAGGCGGCGGGCTTCAAGCTGACCGGCGAAATGTTCGGCGTCGGCACGACCGGGCCAACGGCGAAACAATCAACGCGGCGGTAATGTGTGTCTTGAGGTGGCCGGCACTTCACCCCCTACGCTGCGCTTCGGGGGCCTTCGGAGTGCCGGCCACCTGTGTGAAGGCGTCACATCAGCATTGCGGCCCCTTGACGAAGAACTGAATCTCCGCGCGTTCCCGGTCCACGTCGAACAGCTCGATGCACTGCTCGCACACGCGCCACGGCGTTTCGTCGCCCGCGATCGTCTGCGCGACCTCCGCTTGCTTCGGCGAGCGGCGCAGATCGTCGTACGACGCGATGCCCATCGCTACGAACTCCCCTTTGTGCCGCTCGTAGTAGTCACGCCAGAAGCGCGGCGAGCGCACGACCTGCAGTGTGGTGAGCTGATAGCCCTGCAGTCTGCCGATCATCGAACCGCACACGTCACAGGCAACCTGATCACGCACGGGCTTGTCATCAGAAGATTCGATCGACATGGAATCCCTCCTAAGAGACTGTCTTAAAACTCTCTGGTGATGTCATTCTGAGCGAGCGCAGCGAGCGAAGAATCTCGTTTTCGGCGCAAACATGGAGATTCTTCGGCGCTTCGCGCCTCAGAATGACGGCGAAATGGACTTTTAAGACGCTCTCTAAGTCGCAATGTTTGTCACGCTTGTATAACACTGCCTTTGAAGAACTATCACGGCCGCGAGGGTCTTGGACACGGATGGCCGCAGATGAACACTGATTCTGATCCGTGTTTGTCCGTGTTCATCCGTGTCCCATAATTGGGTTGCGGCGGAGCCGCGCTATGTTTATACCGAGCGTATTTGGAAGCCCGGATCGCAGGCTCACTTGCCCCCGTAGCGCGCCCAGCGGCCCACCGCCTTACAGCGGCGGACATGGGCAAGCGGAGAGTGGGGTTAGCCTGCACCCTATTGATTCATTGCCCCAAGTCCAGCGGCGGCAAGTCAAAGAAGTACAGAATCAGATCGTGACTGTCCGCAGAGATCGGCCCGAACAGAATCGTGCTCGTTTCGACGTTCGGCGTCAGGCCTCGCGATCCAAACTGAAGCGCCGTGGCCTTTCTGCCGAGGTGGTCGATGACGTAGACGCCTGAGAAGTCCCCCCCTCTCGACAGCACCAGGTCGAACAGATTCTTGCGGGTGAGACAGTCGAACTCGACTTGAAGAAAACTGCCATAGATTTCCTGCGGCCCCGTCGAACCGTTGACTGTGTACTTGTCTGTAAACTCGACGGACTTGAGACGCCATCTGTCAGTCCCATCGGTGAGCACCGGCAGGGTAAGTGGTGTGGCTGTGGGAGCGAGGGTCGGCTGCGGCGTGGCCGATGCGAGTGTCGGCGCAGGCGCGGTGACCACGATCAATTCAGTTGTGCCCCATTCGAGCGTACCAGGGCCGTAGCTATCCAGCTGGCCGTCGTTGTTCGTGTCGTAGCCGTCGGTGATCTGCTCGTCGAGAATGATCTCGCCGCGCATGACGTGTGTCCCTGGCTCGACAGCGCCGTAGGGATACACCCAGTTCGCGGCCCATACGCCCGGAATGTCTTCGACCGGCGCTTGCCAAAAGGCGTCGAGGTCTGCCTTGCGGCCGCCGAACAGCAGCACGTCGTCGATCCAGACACGCGGCGTGGCCGCGTCGATGAAGTCCTGCGCCCGGCGGCGCGTCGTCGTGCCCCATGCCAGGCGAATGGACATCTCCTGGCCTTCGTAGATCTCTTGCGTGCAATCACACCCGGCGATGACGCGCACCGGCTGCGGCTGCCGCCACCCGGCGATGAATGTCTCGGCGACGCAGGTGCTGCCCGGTTCCGCCCATGTCGAGCACTTCAGACCCAAGTAGCCCGGTACGTAGTTGGTCAGCGTTTTTTCGGCCACGGTGCGCCCGTTGAACGCGATCGTCAGATGGCCCGACTCGAGCGTGAGGTGGACTTCGTTCTCGGCCCCTACGCCCTGTTTCAGTGCGCCGGTGAAGGTCCAATCGATGAGCGTGGCCCAATCGGAACCGGCCAGCCGCCATAAGGCATACCGCCCGTTCGCCGACCACTCCAGCACGTAATACTCCTGATTGCTCTGAACGCCGAACATGATTCCGTATGCGGTATTGGCTAGATCGCCGGTGTTCTCGGTGATGCTGCCGCGTGTCACCAGGTCGAAGTCGTCAAACACATAGTTGGCGTTCCAATCGTTGATAGCGCCACTGCCTTCCTCGTAGAAGGGTCGCAGCACAAACAGCCCGCGTGTGATCTCGGTCGTGCCGAAGGCGTACTCCTGTGGACGCCACCGGTAACGGTCGTCGTCGAACGAGTCGGCGAAGGCGAGTTGGAAGTCTGGCAGTGGCGTTGCCGTGGGCAGCGTGCCTGGTGTTGCCGTCTCTGGAGGCGTCGGCTTGAGTGTCGGCGCTGTCAAGGTGGGTGTGGGCCGGGCGGCCGTTGATGGAGAAGGCAACGTCGCGCCGGTTGCCGGGCCGAGGATTTGAACCCGGTCGCCGGCAATCTGTATGCGGTACTGCAATTGGCTGAGCAGTAAACCGAGTGCGATCAAGACGAACGAGACGCTGCCGATCAAGATCGCCTTGCCGCGCGGTTGGCTCCACCAGCGCTCCAGGCGCGTCACGAACGAAATGTCTTCTCGACCGTGCTCCGCTTCGACGGCGCTCGCCTTGCGCGTGGCAAGCTCCAGCGCCTGCACCATCTCGCTGGCCGCCTGAAAGCGATCGTCGGGATTCTTCACCAGCGCTTTGAGAATGACGCGCTCGATCGCTTCCGGCACGTCCGGCGCGATGGCGCGCGGCAGCGGCAGCGGTTCGGTGATGTGCTTGAGCATCACTGCCATCGGCGTCTCGGCTTCGTAGGGCACGCGGCCGGTGATCATCTCGTAGAGCATGATGCCGAGCGAGTAGATGTCGGAGCGATGATCGACCTTGATGCCCTGGCCTTGCTCGGGCGACATGTAAGCCGGCGTGCCGACGCCGACACCCGACGCGGTGAGCTGGTCCGACGTCTCCATCATGCGCGCCAGGCCGAAGTCGGTGAGGTAGGTGTTGCCCTGATCGTCGATCAACACGTTGCTGGGCTTGACGTCGCGGTGAATCACGCCCATGCGATGAGCGTAGTCGAGCGCGCCGCCGATCTGGCCGATGATGCGCGCGATCTCGTCGAGCGCCAGGGGCATCCGGCCCATGCGCTCCTTAAGCGTGCCGGCTTCGACGTAGCGCATGGCGATGTAGGTGATGCCTTCGGCCTCGCCGTAATCGAAGACCGGCAGGATGTGGGGATGTTCGAGTTTGGCGATGGCGCGGGCCTCGCGCTGGAAGCGCTTGGCGAATTGCTCGTCCAGCGCCAGCGGGCGCAGCAAGACCTTGATGGCGACGTAGCGATCCATGCCGGGCTGGTAAGCCTTGTACACCGTCGCCATGCCGCCCACACCGATCTGCCCGAGGACGCGATACGGGCCGATGGTTTTGCCGATCAGGTCGGACATGATGTTCCTCCACAATGTGGATGCATCAATCGCACTTCCAGCTCCACTCCGTCGTTCGCTCCGAGATCGTCCGTGGGCTTTTGCCCGTGAAGCGACCTCCGCAGGCTCGCCCGCTGTAGGTGTATTCGCCAGGCACGACTTGAACGGTGTGGCTGCCAGGCTCCAGCGTAAAGGTGTACTGCGCCGGCCCGTCGAGATTCAGCACCAGCGTTCCGCCGGTGTTGTTGACGATCACGATCGAGACAGTGGGGCGAGTGTCCGGCGCAGCGGCCTGCCCGGGCACAACGATCAGAGCGTAGGCCTGATCGCCGAAGCGGTGGCCGTCGGGGCTTTGCATCTGCCAATAGCTCTTGTAGCTTCCCGGCTGGTCGGGTGCGCGCATCGCGACGGAGAGATCGACCGTTTCGCCCAGCGGCATGTCGGGAACGTCCACGCCGTCCGCAGCGCCGAGTGGATGCCCGGAGACGAAGACCCAGCGCGAGCCTGCTTCCCAGGCGCTGCAGCCGCTGGAGCGCACGCGCCATACTTTCGTGAAAGATTCGCCTGGGCTGAACTGTGTGCCGTCTGGAACGGTGACATCTTGAACGAAAGTGACTCCGGGCGGGCAGCCGGATTGTGCGCTATCCGATACAGTTGTTGGCCGCGCCCGAGTTGAGGTTGGCGATTTTGGTGTTGGTTTCAGCCGTGTAGTGGGCGTCGCTGCCACTGTGGCCTGGCGTGTGCGGCTTGCGCCGGTGCTGCTCGCGTTTTGGTCGCGCATCACCAGGACGATAGCGGCGGCGATGCTCAGAAGGGCGATGGCCGAGAGAACAGCCAGCAATCGACCGCGCGAGATGCCGCGCCTACCGGCCATCGCCAAGTCGATGTCGCCCATGTTCAGAGCAGAGAACTCGTTGCCGAATGCATCGTTCTCAAACTTGAAGAGAATCCACCCCTTGCTGAACAGACCGGGGGCCCGGAATCCAGCGATTTTGACCGAGCGATTGACCAATCTGCGCCTCTCCCGTTGCTCAGGCGTCATGCCTCTCGTGTTGACCAGGCTGGACACCCAGACTGCCACGAGAAACACCGCCAGGCTCAGCACTACACCGCCCAGCACGGCTGCGCCTTGCCCAATGCTGGACCCCATGAAGGTGAAGAGCAGACAAAGCGGCACGGACACCAGAACCCCCAACAAGCGGATGGCTATTGCGAACCTGGTGTCTTTGCCGACTTCCGCGCATTCCTGGCACAACGGAAATTCAAGCCTCAGGCTGGTCGTCCTTTTGCCGGACCAATCGGATTTCGAAGCGCTTGCTGTCTTCGTCTTCGGCCCCGGCGCACCGCCACACGCGACGCAATGGCGAGGCATGTTGAAGTGGCCCAGGTATTGGGTCTTCACTTTGATAGCCATTGGACTTCCCCCTTCATGCCTCCCGATTCGATGCCGATCTCCAGTGGCAGCAGGAACAACACCGGCTCTTCCGGGTTGACCGCGCTCCGCGAAAGCCTCACCGCAAAGGGCGCAAAGAGCGCAAAGACTTAGGAAACTTGGCGTCCGCCTGCCCCGCCTCTTTTTGCGGGGTTGCGCTCGCCTGCCCTCTTCAGAGGGTCGCGGTTCAATTCCCGCCAGAGCCGGGAGAGCCACAACACCCTCAGGCGCGCGAGTATGTTGACTGCCGCCCACGCCTCCAGACACGCTTTGCCGCGGGTCTGCGAGGCCGACACGTTTGTAGGCTACATCCGAACGTTAAGCCGGTCTACTGGCATTGTTCCTGTGTTTTCAGGCCATATATACTGCGCGCGGTCACAAGTTGCGCTTTTTGTTGCTGAAAGCCCGCGTCCACGCGGGCGTCTATCCTGATCGACCGCGTGGACGCGGTCGGTGAGCAAAACCGCAGATTGTTCCCGCGTCGAGTATAGCAGGGGTGGTTCCCGAAGACCTTCGCCGGACAAGGCCAAGTGTCCTATTCAGTGCCTACGCACAGCGCGCAGGACCAATACAGAAGCAATGACGACAACGAGAGCGATTACGATCAGGTAGACGGAAGGTGTGAAGCCAGGCTGTGTGGCCGAAGGCGCAGGTGTTGTCGTCGGAGCGGCAGTCGGCGTGGCCGTAGGTACAGCAGTCGGCGTGGCTGTGAGCGTTGGAGTGGGCGTTGGGACGGCAGCCTGGATGCGGATGTCGGAGAGCACCGGGCTGCTTCCATCGGCGGCGGCCTTGAGGGTGACCCGCACTTCCAGAAAGCGGCCGGCAAGCGAGAGGGCGGCCCCGCTTGAGACCGTCTGGAAGGCCTCACCTCCCAGGCCTGCCTCTGTGTCTGCCACGCGCACCTCTGCGATAATCCCTGTGCCGGGCGGCTCACTCCCCTGGGCTTCGGTGTTCCAATTGATGGTGCTCCACCCCGCGCCGGGGGTTCCGGCATCGTTCACTACCGACCAGCTCCCCTGTGGCGAGGTTAAGCCGAGGGCCACGATCCCGGTCATGTCGCTGTAGTTGTAAGGGCCGGCTCCGGGACCCAGGGCAACGGTCAGGTCCACCGCGCCCAGGCCGTCTTCTCCGCCCTGCGGGTCAATGCGCATGGTGTTGTCGGAACACCAGTTAGTGACCCAGACCTTGCCGTTGGCGTCCACTGCCACGCCGGTGGGAGCGCAGCCGACGGGGATGACCTTCACTGGGACCCCGTCGTTATCCAGGCGCATAACAGCGTCAGCGCCACTCAAAGCTACCCATACGTGGTTGTCCGCCGGCGTGATGGTGACGCCTCGCGCTCCACCTTGTACACAATCTTCCTGGAGACGAAGATTGCATTCTTCTGGTGTGAGGGCGGCCGCCCGGTCTTCGACCAGGCCACCGATGACTTTGGGGAATCCAGGCACAATGTCCCCTGTGGGGGACAGCTTCATCATCGAGATGGGACCCCACATCGAGACCCAGATGAACCCATTGGTGTCAATCCCCACGCCATAGGAGTCGCTCAACTCGACGCAAGCTCCCTCGCCAGTAGCGGGGTCGTAGCGGAGCAGCGGGCCTCTGCAGGCCGACCAGAGAATCCCATTGCCATCAATAAGCCCGCCGTACCCGCCACAGCCAAATGTCTGGCTGTCAAATGAGTCGAGGACGGCTCCTGTGTCGCCGCTGAGCAGATGAAATCTTCGCCCGGCCGCAGGATTGGGACCGGTATTGCCTCCCACCCACACATTGTTATTGGCGTCCACCGAGACATGGCGCGCCCCATCCCCATTAGATGTACGTTGATAGATAAGAATGCACTCGTCGTCAGCGTCTTCCACGATGCCGTCAGCGCCGCCCACCCCGTCGGTGATATCCGGCCAGGGACGGATGTCGCCCAGCCCGCGCGAGGTTTTGAGCAGACCGTCGCCATCACGATCCACGCAAGTGTTGTAGCCATAGGGAGGCGCCAGGTAGTCGCCCGTGGGGTTAGGAGTCCCATCGGCATCTGCGCGAGTTCCCCCTACCACCAGGCCGATCTTGACCACGGAGCCGTGCGGAATCCCGTTGATGAGGCCGCTCTCGCCACGGTTGCCTGCCCACACGTTGCCGAACAGGTCCACCGTCGTGCGCGACGGGTCCCGTCCCCGGCCCGCCGGGGCGGTCCAGTACTCACCGATCACCTTGCCGGTGTCGGCGTTGATCCTCACGATCGTGCCCCGTGCCGAGGCGGCCACGTTCACGTAAGGGAATGGCTGCGTGTGCCGATTGAGTTGGAGTTGGTCGTTGTTCGGCGCGTCGTGGTTGAGGTTGAGCAGCGTCCCTTGCTCGAAGTCCGCGTCGGTTGTGTAGATGATCTCAGTGCCTCCCACTTGCGCCGCCGATCTTCCCGCCGGTAACCCGGCCATCAGCAACGCGATCATCAAGGCCGCCAGCATCAAATCGATGGTCAATGCTCTCGTCTTCATCTTTCTTGCCTCCTGATGTAGTCAACTTCTTCGTTCGGTTCTGCTTTGTGCGAAGATGCCCATTCGTTGACACCTCTGAACGCTCACGGTAGCCCCGGCACGTTGTCCAGGTTCCACAGCTCCGCCACACCCGGCCCGCCGGAGTAATTGCTCATCTGTCTTCGCGCCGCCATCGCCCAGAGTTGAAACTCCGGGCTAAGGGTAGGGAAGCCGGGTGAACCCGGCTGACCGGCCAGTCGGCTTCAGCCGACTTTCATGTTTTCAGCCGGGAAATTCATTTCCCGGCGAAGTCTTACCTTGCATCCACGACCCGGGCTTTCCTGGCGCAAGCAACGACGGGTTGGCCGCAGGCCTAACGATTTTTCAGTAAGATCGGCAGAAAGAATCGGAACCTGAACCAAGATGCCGGCATCACTGAAAAAGTGTGAGTCTCACTGTAGTTGTGTCCGAGCGGGCAATCGACGGTCACCGACCACCCCCAGGGTTTTAGTGCGTCATCCGGCAGATACTGTGTTTGTGTGTAAACATACTGGTAACCGTTGGGCCACCAGTTGACCGCCGCCCAGATGCTTCGTCTGCCCGGCCCTCTGATCCAGATGCTGCCCCAACAAGGCCCCATACGCGCCGCCCAGATGAAATGCCACCGATGTGGTGGAACCGGTTGAGGTAATAACGCGCCGTCTTCAGGGGCGATCAGCGTGGGTGGCCCTGGCATACTTGTGGGGGTCAAAGTGACCGATGGTTTTGGGATTAGCGATAATGTTGGAGCCAGTGAATGGGATGGTGTCGATGAAATGAATGGTCGCATGCGATGCTGTGCTACGGTTGTGCCTGCCGATTGGGTCGCCGAGGCGCTAACGATTATCAGCACGCCGCTCAGCGCCGTGCAGATAAGAAGCCCGGTCAGGAATCGCGTTGTCGATTTCATGTTGAAACCCGTCCATGACCCCTGCGATTAACAGGGGTCACTCTTATTACCCTTGAAAAACTATCACGACCGCGAAGATTTTTGGGACGCGGATGAGCGCGGATCACACGGATTTTATCTGCGTTCATCCGCGTCAATCCGCGTCCAATAATGCGGTTGCGGTCGGAGACCGCGCTACGGATTTCAGGAAGGCGAGCCGCTCACGCCAGGTCAGTGCGCGGGGTGAACAGAGGCAACGCATCGGATCAACAGCGGATAAACGAATCCACCACAGACAGAGCTGTGCTGGTGGCATTCGTTTACGGGAGCACTGCACCGCATGTGTCACCGGGCATTGCCCACGAATTACCGAATGCTCTCGATGTAGTCAACTTCCTCGCTCGGTTCTGCTTTGCGCGAAAGAAAGGAGAGCGTTGCAACGAATCAGCAACCGATAAACGGATGCGGCCCGTGCGCCATCACGCTGATCGTGGATTCGTTTACGGGAGCACTGCACCGCATGTGTCGGTTATCCATTCGTTGCTTCGGCCCGGTTCACCCACATGCGCTTGCCTGAGGCGATCCGTTCGCCTCCTTGAAAGCTGTAAAGAGCGTCTTTCATAGGAGTTACGCACTTGAACCGCAAAGGACGCAACCCCGCAAAAAGATGCGAGGCAGGCGGACGCCAAGATTTTCAAGGGCTTTGCGCTCTTCGCGCCTTCGCGGTGAAGTTTTTTCCCGGTCAACCTGGAAGAGCATGATCTCACTTTGAAACCCGTCCATGGCCCCTGCGGCTAACAGGGTTAGCGAGATGGCGTGCTCGAAGTCAGCGGGCTTGCGCGGCCCTACGGGCTGAGTGGAGTAGCCTCCAACGGCGCACCCGCTAGCCGGAAGATACCATCCGGCGTGGCGGCGTAGGCTTTCGACGAGTCGTTGGGGTCGACGGCGATGGAGTAGACGATCGGATTCGGCCCAAGCCCGTCTTGAATCAGCGCCCACTGCGCTCCGCCGTCTGTCGAGATGAACGCGCCGCTGTCGGTGGCGGCGTACACCGTCTGCGGATCGGCCGGGTCGATCGCCAGCTCGTTGATGGAGCGGCCAGTCAGCCCGGTGTTGACCTGCCGCCAGCCCATACCGCCGTTCTCGGTTTTGAGCACGCCCTTGTGCGTCGAGCCGATGTACATCACGTCGGGATTCGAAGGGTCGAGGGCCGCCGCGTAATAGTAGCCACCCACTGTTCCCAGCGTGCGCCAGGTCTCCCCGGCATCATCTGAGCGGTAGAGGCCCCCATCTGCATTTACAACGTACATCCGCTGACCGTCTTCGTATACCAACAAGATGGGCTGGTTGCCCGGGGCAGGAAAGCTTTCAACTCTCGCAAATGTCTCACCACCATCCTTTGAGATGGCGGGGCCTGCATCACTCGCCAGCCATAACTTGGCCTGGTCGTGTGGGTCCGGCACCACTTGCCACGGGCCGGTTACATCGCCGCTGCCGAACGGCTCCCACGTCTGACCATTATCGTTGCTGCGATAGAGACGTCCTTCCCAATGACTGGCGTAATAGACAACGTCCTGCGTTGGGTGCATCGTCAATCGCCCGTCACCGGTGACGTGGCTAAAGGCATTCTGCCAGGTTTTCCCGCCATCCCCGGAGCGGAAACCGCCGTGAACATACATGCCGCTATTAATCAGGAAGAGCTGGTTGCCGTCACGCGGGTCTACCGTCAGGCGCATGTGGGCGGCGGCGCCTAGCCAGCCAATGCCGCTCCAGGTTTCGCCGCCGTCGGTAGATCTCATCACCGCGTTGTCTCCGGCGTAGACGACCCGGGGATCGCTTGGAGCGATGGCAAAGGGGACGCGATCCTGGCCGCCCGAGCCAGGCCCGAAATCGGGCGACGACCACGATGCGCCGCCGTCGCGGGATACTTGCAAAGGTTGGGAGCCACAGTACACCGCGCCGTCGGCCGGGTTGACGGCCAGCCAGTTGCAGTCCTGCTCCAGAACCGGCTTCCAGGTTTTGCCACCGTCGGACGTCTTGTAGACCCCGCCGTGCCCCCCGGCATACAGGGTGTCCAGGTCCCTCGGATCGGCGGCCACCCGCCACCAGTCGTCCTCCCATCCAGCAGTTTGGGGATGAACCATCTCGGCCGAAGTCAGTTGTTTCCAGGTGCGCCCGCCATCGCGCGACTCGTAGACGCCAGCCTGGCAGGTCGAACCGGGAGGTCCATAGACGCTGGCGTAAACATGCTCGCCATTGCCTGGGTCAATGACCAGGCCGGTGATACTCCACGGGCAATCGCTGGCACGTTGCTGCCAGGTTGCCCCTCCGTCGTTGGAACTGTATAGCCCGTTGGCGGCGCTGTAATACAGGTGGCGGCTGTCCGCCGGGTCGAGGTGAATCAGTCCGGTCCAGTTCCAGGACGTGTCCAGGTTGATGCCCCGGTTAGCCGCCTGCCACGTCCGCCCACCGTCGGTGGACTTGTATACGCCGCCTTGCTGCGACGCGGTGTACATCATATTCGAGTCGTTCGGGTCAATTACGATCAGACCCACGATGCCCTTGCCCAGCCCCGCGTTGCTCGGCATCCAGGTCTGCCCGCCGTCGCGAGAGACGTACAGGCCCGCGCCGTAAGTGCCGGCAAAGACGGTATTGGGGTCGTTCGGGTCTACCGCCAGCGCGTTGAGGGCCATCGGCGGG
>DATBWU010000171.1:0-19306 GCA_036514635.1 Anaerolineae bacterium
ACCCCTCGGCGCGTGAAGCCATTAGCGAGGTTCACCGCTGCGAACCGTACGTGTACGCGCAGATGATCGCCGGGCGCGACGCGCCGACACACGGCGAGGCCAAGAACTCGTGGCTGACGGGCACGGCGGCGTGGAACTACGTCGCCATCACCCACTGGATCCTGGGCATCCGGCCCACACCCGATGGCCTGATGGTGAACCCGATGATCCCCGCCGATTGGAAAGGCTTCAGCGTTCGGCGCGTCTACCAGGGCAAGCGGTATCACATCAGCATCG
The DNA here is from genome assembly GCA_036514635.1 of Anaerolineae bacterium. Classification (GTDB taxonomy): domain Bacteria; phylum Chloroflexota; class Anaerolineae; order Fen-1058; family Fen-1058; genus DASSFZ01. The sequence continues at coordinate 277 of DATBWU010000171.1, forward strand.
AACGGGCCGGGCCGGGCAACGCCGTGTCGCTGACGGTGAACGGCACGCCGATTGAGGGCAATGTCATCCCCCATCCGAATGGCGGGACGAAAGAGGTCGTCGTCAAGGCGGTTCTTCGCTAACACGACAAGACCTTTCCTCGACCCCCTACCCCTTCCCCTCTCCGAATCGGAGAGGGGAGGGGGCCGGGGGATGAGGTGAGGTCTGAGAGCAACTTGAGGAGTTTTGTGTAATGCGTCGAGTCATATATGTCTTCATCGCAACGGCAATGGCCCTCGCCCTTGCCGGCTGCGCCACAGAACCGCCGGTCGAAGAAGAAGCACCGCCCACCCTCTTTCCCACACCGGTCAGGCCGACTTACACCGTGCAGCGCGGCGACGTGATCCGCACCGCCGAGTTTTTCGGGCGCGTCACGCCGGTTGCCTCGAAGGAGCTTTTCTTCTCGATGGACGGCAGGGTGAGCAACGTCTACGTCCAGTTGTACGAGGACGTGAGGGCCGGTCAGCTGCTGGCCGACCTGGACGTTCTGAGCGACCTGCAAGCGGAATGGGCCACAGCCAGCGAGGAAGCGAAGCAACAGGAAATAGCCGCGCGCCACATCATTCGCCAGGCCGAGGTCAACCTGGAGATTGCGCGGCTCACGCTCGACCTGTACAAGTTGCAGGGGCGCTCCTCGCAGGAGATTCGCATCCAGGAGCTGCAAGTCGAGCTGGCGCAACTGGCCCTCGACGAAGTGAACGCCGACCCGGCGCTTCACTCGGCCAACAGCCAGGTGAAGGAACTCGAAGCCCAGATGGCGGACGCGCAGCTCGTCTCGCCGATCGAGGGTACGGTGATTGCCATGGTCGATGCGGGCCGCTCGGTCAGGACGACGGCGGTGGCCTTCATCATCGGCGACATCCGCCAGCTCGAAATCGCCGCCGACGCCGACGAGGCCGTGCTGAAAGAGTTGATCGAGGACCTGCCCGTGAGCGTCACGCTGGAGTCTCAACCGGATCAGCCGCTGACCGGCACAATCCGGCAACTGCCCTACCCTTACGGCAGCGGCAACAGCAGGAGCGACGATCAGTCTGTCCGCATCACTCTGAAGGACCTGTCTCAAGGCAACTATAACGTAGGCGATCGGGCGCGCATCACCCTCGATCTGGCGAAGAAAGCAGGCGTGTTGTGGTTGCCTCCGAATGCGATCCGCACGGCGGCCGGGCGGGCCTTCGTCATTCTTCAGACTGACGCAGGCCCCAAGCAGGTGAACATCACCACCGGCGTCCAGACCAGCGATCGGATCGAGATCATGGACGGCCTGAATGAAGGCGATGTCGTGATCGGCCCATAGGATAGTGTTGGCCGTGGATGACCTTATTCGCGCGCATTCGTGAAGATTCGTGGATCGGTGTTATTGGTTTATGGGTATCCTGCTTCAGATTCGGGCGATGTTCAGCGTCGCCCTCAAGCGCTTGTTTGCGCAGCGCGGCCTGGCGCTCGCCACGACCATCGGCCTGACGGTATCGGTGTCGCTCGTCATGAGCATTCCGCTCTACGCCGACGCCACGCACTTCCGCATCCTGCGTGACCAGATCACGGGCGAGCAGGGCCTGCCCACGTACGCACCGCTCACCTTCTTGTTCCGCTACGCAGGCAGCCGCAGCGGCGGCTGGCAGTGGGCGGATGTATTTCCGGTGGACCAATACCTGTCCCAGTCCGCCGGGCGCGATCTGGGTCTACCCGAAACCTCGATGGTGCGTCTGTTCAAGACCACCACCTTCCAGCTCTTCCCGCCGCTCGATCCGAACGTCCCAGAGAGCCAGTACTTCCTGACATGGGTCAGTCTGGGTTTCTTGAATGAGCCGGAGAAGAACATCCGGCTGGTCGATGGCGCCTACCCATCGCCGAGCGACGCGTCACCGGATGGCCCGATCGAGATACTCGTCCACGAGGCGACCGCCACCGAGTTCGGCGTGCTGGTCGGCGATACGTACTTCGCCCGGCGCGACAGCGGGCTCGAGATTCCGGTGCGCGTCATCGGCCTCTGGACTGCCGCCGACCCGCTTGCCAGGGTGTGGACCATCGACACGCCCCAGCTTGCGCTGATGTCTGAGCCGGCATTCGTCAATCGCGTCACGGCTGCCATCGAGGACGAGTTATTCCAATCGTCCTGGTATTTGGTGATGGACGGATCGAGGATACACGCGGGCGACGTGGCGGGCCTGCTCACGCATATCCAAAACGTGCTGCAGCGCGCCGAGAGCCTGATGCCCGGCATTGCGATGACCGATTCGCAGCTCGACGCGCTACAAGATTATCAGAAAGACGCCCCCGCGCTGACGCTGTTGCTGTATGCGTTCAGCATTCCGATCATCGGCTTGATCGTCGCCTTCGTCGGGCTGGTGGCCGGGCTGTTCGTGCATCAACAGCGCAACGAGATCGCCATCCTGCGCAGCCGGGGCGGGACGGCGCTCCAGGTGACGCTGATCGCGGCGCTCGAAGGCATTCTGCTCGGCGCGGTCGCGCTGGCGATCGGCATACCGCTGGGGCAGCTCCTGGCGCACGCGATTGGCCGCTCGCGCAGCTTCCTAAACTTCACCGCTCCCTCCAATCTGCGCGTGAGCCTGACCTCGCAAGACCTGGCCTTCGGCGTGCTGGCAATCGCCGCGATCCTGCTGCTCCTGATCCTCGTGCCGACGCTGGGCGCCGCGCGCCACACGATCATCACGTACAAGCAGGAGCGCGCCCGCGCGGTGCAGCGCTCGTGGTGGCAGCGCGCCTGGCTCGACGCGCTGCTGCTGATCCCCGCCGGATACGGCGCGTATCTGCTGAATCAGCAAGGCGGCCTGGCCGCGACCCAAGAGACCGCCCTGCCCGATCCGCTGCGCAACCCGCTGCTGCTGCTCGTTCCGGCGCTGGGCATCTTCGCCATAACGCTGCTCGTGCTGCGCCTGATTCCCAGCTTCATGGTCGTCATCGCACGCCTCACGGCGCGAACCGACAGTGTGGGCCTGTTGATGGCTGCGCGCTACCTTTCGCGCACGCCCGCGTTTTACAACGCGCCGATGGCGCTGTTGGTGCTCACGCTCAGCCTGTCGGCGTTCACGGCCTCGCTGGCGCAGACGCTCGATCGACACCTGGTCCGGCAGACCTACTACGAGTTGGGCGCCGACATGCGCCTGACCGAGCTGGGCACCACCTACAACGACGAGCGCACGCCCAATCCCATCTGGACTTTCCGGCCGGTCGAGGATCACTTAAGCATCCCAGGTGTGCGCGCGGCCACGCGCGTGGGCCGCTACCGGGCCTCGGCCCTCCGGCTGTCGGGCGGCCTGGCCGAAGGGACGTTCCTGGGCATCGACCGCCTGACGTTGGCGCAGGTGGCTTTCTGGCAGCGCAGTTTCGCCCCGACCCAGCTGCCGGCGCTGATGAACGCGCTCGGCGAAGTTCCGGAAGGCGTGCTGGTCTCACGCGACTTCATAGAGCAGGAGGGCCTGCGCATTGGCGACATGCTGACGCTGGGCATCACCGCCGGAGACTCGGTCGGGATGACTGCGCCGATCGTCGGCGTGATCGACCTGTTCCCGACGTGGTATCCCGAAGACGGCCCGCTGTTCGTCGGCAACCTCGATTATCTCTTCCTGCAATTCGGCACGGAGTATATCCACGAGGTGTGGCTGCGGACCACTCCAAATGCTGACGTGACACACATCGCCCGCAGCGTGCGCGGCTTCAGCGTGCTGCTCGATCCGGCCGAGGATCGTAAGAACATCGTCGAGAACGGGTTGAATACCCTCGTGAGGAATTGGAGTGCCGCGTCGATTCAGATCACCACCGAGCAGCGTCGACCGGAGCGGCAAGGATTGTTTGGGCTGCTGTCGGTGGGGTTCGGCGCGTCCGCGCTATTGACGGTGATGGGCTTCCTGCTGTACGCGCTGTTTTCCTTCCGCCGCCGCTTCATCGAGATGGGCATGTTGCGCGCCATCGGACTCTCCGTGCGGCAGATGCAGGCGTTGCTGGCGAGCGAGCTGATCTTCCTGATCCTGATCGGCGTCGCCATCGGTAGCGCCCTCGGCATTGCGGTGAGTCGATGGTTCATCCCGTTCCTGCAGCTGGGAACCGCAACCACGGCCCAGTATCCGCCGTTCGTCGTGGAGATCGCCTGGCCGGCGATTATCCAGATTTACATCTTGTTCGGCCTGCTGTTCCTGGCGGCGCTGGGCGGGCTGGCTGCACTGCTGGCACGCATGAAGATTTTCCAGGCAGTCAAACTCGGAGAGACGGCGTAGATTCACCGCGAAGACGCCAAGGACGCGAAGGAGAACTCAAAAGCCTTAGAGCCTGTCTTAAAACTCTCCAGTGATGTCATTCTGAGCGAGCGCAGCGAGCGAAGAATCTCGTTTTTCGGCGCAAACATGGAGATTCTTCGGCGCTTCGCGCCTCAGAATGACGGCGAAATGGACTTTTAAGACGCTCTCTTGGCGCTCGCCCGCCCCGCTTCTTTTGCGGGGTCGCGCCTTCGCGGTTCAAGTATTAGTGCAATGACATCCGAACCGATTATTCTGTGCGAGAACTTGGTGAAGATTTACAAGATCGCCGACCTGGAGGTTCAGGCGCTTCAGGGTCTGGACCTGGCTATCGCCCCCGGTGAACTGCTGGGCATCGTCGGGGCGAGCGGCAGCGGCAAGTCCACCTTGTTGAACATCCTGGGCGGCCTGGATCGACCGACGGCCGGGCGCGTGTGGGTGGATGGGCACGACCTGCTCAAGATGAACTACCGCGCGCTCGATCAGTATCGCCGCAAGACGGTCGGCTTTGTGTGGCAGCAGGGCACGCGCAATCTGGTGCCGTACCTCACGGCTGAAGAGAACGTGCAACTGCCGATGACGCTCGCCGGGCAGACCGGGCGCAAGGCGCGCGAGCGCGCGCTGTCGCTGCTGAAGAGCGTCGGGCTGGTCGAGCGACGGCATCATCGACTTGAGCAACTCTCCGGCGGCGAACAGCAGCGCGTCGCCATCGCCGTGGCACTGGTCAATCAGCCCCGCGTGCTGCTCGCCGACGAGCCGACCGGCGAAGTCGATACGGCGACGGCGCTGACGATCTACGAGGCGTTCCACACGCTGAACCGCGAGCTGGGCCTGACCACGATCATCGTCAGTCACGATCCGGCCCTGGCCCGCCAGGTCGATCGCGTGGTCGCCGTGCGCGATGGCAAGCTGGCGACCGAGACGGTGCGCCGCGCCTCCGGGAGCACAGAGTCGCACGATGTCTTCCACGAAGTGACCATGCTCGATTCGGCGGGCCGCTTGCAAGTGCCCAAGCCCTACCTGGAACACTTCAGCATCAAGCGCCGCGTGCAGATCGATCTCACCGAAGAAGGCATCCTCCTCCGCCCGGTGGCCAACGACGATCACATGCCGGGGCTGAAGACGACGCGTGAACCGCGCGAGCCGGTCGCGCCGCCTTCGCGTGGCTTGCGCCGCCTGTTGAATCGCCTGCGTGGAAACGGGAGGCCGGCATGACGCGCGACGCGCCGAACTCCAACGGGTTTGTGATCGCAGTGGAAGACCTGTGGCGCATCTACAAGGTCGGCTCGCAAGAGATTCAGGCGCTGCGCGGCGTCCAGTTGCACGTCGAGCCGGGCTGCTTCGTCGCGCTGAAAGGACGATCGGGCAGCGGCAAGACGACGCTGCTCAACTGCCTGGGCGGGCTGGATCGACCCGACTCCGGCACGCTGCGCGTCTTGGGTCAGGAACTGATGAAGATGGATGAGGTCAGCCTGACCCGCTGGCGGCGCGATCAGGTAGGGCTGATCTTCCAATCGTTCGGCCTCCTGCCAACACTCTCGGCCTACGAGAACGTGGAACTGATGCTGCGCATCAAAGGCGCACCGATGAAGGAGCGAAGCGAGCGCGCGCTGGCCTGCCTGGAACAAGTCGGACTGGGCAAGTGGATGCACCATCGGCCCTACGAGATGTCCGGCGGCCAGCAGCAGCGCGTAGCCATCGCGCGCGCGCTGGCGAATCAACCCCGGTTGATCCTGGCCGACGAGCCGACCGGTGAGCTCGATAGCACAACGGGCCGCGACATCCTGTCGCTGTTCCGGCGCATCGTGGATAACGAGCACATCACACTGCTGATGGCAGTGCACGATCCGGCGGTAGACGAGTTCGCCCACCAGGTGCTGCACCTGACGGATGGGCAAATCATTTCCGCTCTTCCTGGATTTCAAGGAAGTGAGGACCCGATGCATCGGATGGGCAACGAATAAACGAATTTCCGACGGACGTGCCAGTGCACGGGTCATATCCGTTTATCTGTTGCAGATTCGTTGCATCGACCTCCTTGAAACACCCATTGAGCCATCATTTCATGACGGATATACCATGACACTCCTCACATCCAAATCCATTCGATACCTTCTGATTCTCGTGCTGCTGGCGTCGATGATCGCCGCCTGCCAGTCGGAAGACGTATTCGAGGAGGTGGGGCCGATCGTCGAGACCAGCCCGACGCCGGTTCGCCTGACGCCGACTCCGACAGCGATCGCCGTCGCGCCGACCGAGACCAGCCAGACGCCTGCCTACCTCGATCCCAGCCTGCCCGTCGAGCAGCGCGTCGAGGATTTACTCGCGCGCATGACGCTCGCCGAGAAGATCGGGCAGATGACCCAGGTCGAGAAAAACAGCATGGTCCCCAACGACGTTGCCAGCCTGACCATCGGCTCAGTCCTGAGCGGCGGTGACGGCACAGGGGACAACTCGCCGGAACAGTGGCGCAACCTGGCCGACGGCTTCCAACGATACGCGCTGCAGAGTCGTCTGCGCATTCCGCTGATCTTTGGCGTGGACGCGATACACGGCCACGGCCACGTGTACGGCGCGACGATCTTCCCGCAGAATATCGGCCTGGGCGCGACGCGCGATCCCGACCTGATCGAGCGCATTGGCCGCGCCACGGCGGAAGAAATGGCCGCGACCAGTATTCGCTGGAATTTCGCGCCGGTCGTCGCCGTGCCGCAAGACATCCGCTGGGGGCGCACGTACGAAGGCTTCAGCGAAAACACTGATCTCGTCACACTGCTGGGCGCGGCTTACGTGCGCGGCTTGCAGAACGTCAACGGGCGCGAAGACTTGAGCGATCCGCTGGCCGTGCTGGCGACGCCCAAGCACTACCTCGGCGACGGCGGCACCAAGTTCGGCACCTCCACGCAGGTGATTTTCCAGCCGTATCTGCTCGACCAGGGCGATATGCAGGTGGACGAAGCGACCGTGCGACAATTGTTCCTGCCGCCCTACCAGGCCGCGATCGAGGCCGGCGCGAAGAGTATTATGGTATCATTCAGCAGTTGGCAGGGCAAAAAGATGCACGCGCACAAGTACCTGCTGACCGACGTGCTCAAGGGCGAGCTGGGGTTCACCGGCTTCCTGATCTCGGACTGGCAGGCGATCGACCAACTGCCCGGCGACTATTACTCGGACATTGTCACGTCGATCAACGCCGGGCTGGACATGAACATGGTCCCGACCGATTACCACGGCTTCATCGACGGCCTGACCCGCGCCGTGAACGAAGGCAAAGTGCCGATGGAGCGCATCGACGACGCCGTGCGGCGCATCCTGACGGTCAAGTTCGAGATGGGACTGTTCGAGCACCCCTATGCCGACCCGGCGCTGCTGTCGCTCGTCGGCAACGATGCACACCGTGCGCTGGCGCGCGAAGCCGTGCGCAAGTCGCTCGTGCTACTGAAGAACGATAACCAGACGCTGCCTCTGTCGAAGGACACACCGTTGATCTTCGTCGCCGGGCAGGCGGCGGACGACATCGGCATTCAGTCCGGCGGGTGGACGATCGAGTGGCAAGGCAAGATAGGCGGCATCCAACCGGGCACGACGATCCTGGAGGGAATCCGGCAGACCGTTTCGAGCCAGGCGCGCGTGGAGTATAATCGCTTCGGCCAGTTCGACAGCGTCACAGACGCGCAGGGCAACCCGCTCGTCGCGGATGTCGGCATCGTCGTCGTGGGCGAACCGCCTTACGCGGAGGGCGTCGGCGATCGGGCCGAGCTGGCACTTTCGGACGTGGATATTGCGCTGATCAACCACGTGAAGACGCAAAGCCGAAAAGTAATCGTCGTCCTCATATCGGGCCGGCCGCTGGCCGTCACCGAGCACCTGCCTGAATGGGATGCCTTCGTCGCGGCGTGGCTCCCCGGCACGGAAGGCGGAGGCGTGGCCGACGTGCTGTTCGGCGACTATCCTTTCACAGGCAAACTGCCGTACTCGTGGCCGCGCTGGAACAGCCAGCTGCCGTTGGGTTACCGGACCCTACCGACCGAAGGCTGCGAGGCTCCACTGTTTCCTTTTGGATACGGTCTCGACACCGGCAGCCCGTCTCCAGCATGGCCGGACTGCCCGCCGGAGTAAGGACTTGTCCAAATATAACTTCCGCCCTGAGACGAATGACCAACGCCTTCGTCTTTGGTCGTTCGTCATTGCGGCGGATCGATACGTGAGAGGTATTCATGCAATACGGGTACTTTGACGACGAACATCGCGAGTACGTGATCACCAATCCCAGGACGCCGGTGAAGTGGATCAACTACATCGGGACGTTGGAGTTCGGCGGCCTGGTCGATCACACTGGCGGCTTGTTGATCTGCAAAGGCGACCCATCCCTCAATCGCATCACGAAGTACATTCCACAGCTACCGGCCTCGGCCCCCAAGGGCGAGACGCTGTTCATGAGGTTCAGACAGGCCGACGGTTATAAACTCTTTTCGCCGTACTTCGTGCCGACGCTCGATCCGTACGATCGATACGAGTGCCACGTGGGGCTGGGCTACACCCGCATCGTGTCGGAGTTCTACGGCATCCGGACCGAAGTGACGATCTTCGTGCCGCTTGGTGGAAGCTGCGTCGTCCACGACATCCGTCTCACGAATCTCACCACGCGGCCGATAGAGATCGATCTCATCCCCCTCGTCGAGTACACCCATTTCGACGCGCTCAAGCAATTCACCAACGCCGACTGGATACCGCAGACGATGCAGAGCCGCGCCTACCGGGAGCCGGACGGCCTGCTGGTCTTGACGCAGTATCCATTCATGTGCCGCGACACGCGCATCAACTACTTCACGTCCAATCATCCGGTCTCATCCTTCGAATCCGATCGCAAGCGCTTCCTCGGACAGAACGAGTACCTGACGTGGGACAAGCCCCTTGCCCTGCAGCAGCCCGAACTGGGTAACTCGGAAGCATTGCGCGGCGACAACATCGGCGCGTTGATGCACCACCTGGGCGTGGCGCAGCCGGGCGAGACGAAACGGCTGATCACGCAACTAGGCCAGGCGAGCAGCGTCGCGGCGGCGATGCCGTCCATTCAGGCGCATCGCGACGAGAAGCGCGTGGAAGAAGCGCTGGCGCGTATTGCGGCGTTCTGGGATGAATATCTGTCGAAGGTGCAGGTGAACACGCCCGACGCCGATCTGAACCGGATGCTGAACATTCACAACGCGCGCCAATGCTACATCACCACACAGTGGTCGCGCTACCTGTCGCTCTATCAACTGGGCCTGGGCGGCGCGCGCGGCATCGGCTTCCGCGACAGCTCGCAAGACGTGATGGGCGTGGTGGCCGGCGTCCCGAACGAGGCCAAAGAATTGATCGTCAAGCTATTGAGCGTGCAGAAGCGCAACGGCGCGGCGATGCACCAGTTCAACCCGCTGACGATGATCGGCAGCGAGGGCGATTCGGTGGAGCGCGAGGACCGGCCGCACTACTACAGCGACGATCACCTGTGGATCGCCCTGGCCGTGTGCGAGTACCTTAAAGAAACGGGCGACTTCGACTTTCTGCAACGCGATATCCCGTACTACGAAAAGAATAAAGACGGCTCGCCGCTCGAGCACGCGCCGGTCATCGGCCACCTGCGACGCGCGATCGAATTCACGCGCAACGATGTCGGCGCACACGGCCTGCCGCTGCTCGGCTTCGCCGACTGGAACGACACGATCAACCTGCCGGCCGGGGCGGAATCGTTGTTCACGGCCAACCTGTACGGCAAGGCCTTGCTGGACATGATCGAGTTATCGCGGCATCTGGGCGATTCGGCTGCTGCGGAGCGGTATCAATCGTATTACACGGAGATGAAGGCGCGCGTCAACGAGCACGCCTGGGATGGCGAGTGGTACGTTGCTTACTTCGATTTCGATGGACAGCCGCTCGGATCGAAGCGCAACACGCACGGGCAGATCTACCTCAATGGGCAATCGTGGCCCATCCTTTCCGGCTTCGCGCCGCGCGAGCGTGCGCTCCACGCGATGGATTCGGTATACGCGCGGCTCAACACGAAAACCGGCATTAAGCTGAGCGCGCCCGGCTTCAACGGGTACGATCCGGCCAAGGGCGGCATCACCACCTACCCACCCGGCACCAAAGAGAACGGCGGCATTTTCCTGCACACCAACCCGTGGGCCATCATTGCCGAGACGATTCTGGGGCGCGGCGACCGGGCCTACGAGTATTATCATCAGATCAACCCGGCGGCCAAGAACGACCGCATCGACGAGTTCGAATGCGAGCCGTACGTGTATCCGCAAAACATCCTCAGCGACGAGCATCCGCAGTTTGGGCTGGGGCGCAATAGCTGGCTGACCGGCGCGGCCACGTGGGCCTATCAGGCCGGCACCAAGTACATCCTCGGCGTCAGGCCGACGTATGATGGCCTGGAGATTAACCCGTGCATCCCGCGCGCGTGGAACGGCTTCAAAGTCACGCGCCGGTTCCGAAACGCCGTGTACGAAATCGACGTGCAGAACCCGGATCAGGTGTGCAGGGGTGTGCGCTCGGTCAGCGTGGATGGCACTCCAATTACGGGAAACGTCGTGCCGGTATTCAACGACGGGCGCACTCACCACATCGCGGTTGTGCTTGGAGAACCTTAACCCCAGGACACTTGTCACCGATGACCTCTGACTTTTACGGCTTGCCAGTACATAGCATCGGCAACGAACACGTTCGACTGGAGTTTCTGGCCGAAGCCGGGCCGCGCATCGTGCGGATGCACGCCGCTGGATCGGAGAACAATCTGCTGGCCGAAATGCCCGATATGAAGTGGATGACTCCGTATGGCGAATATCATGTATACGGCGGGCATCGGCTCTGGCACGCGCCCGAAGTGCCCTGGCGCACGTACGTCCCCGACGAGGAGGGCCTGGAGATCGAAAGCCTTGCGGACGGTGTGCGCCTGCGCGGATCGCTGGAGCGGCCGACCGGACTCCGCAAGAGTATCGACGTCCACCTCGACCGCGATCAGACTCGCGTCACGCTCGTGCATCGACTGGTCAACGAGGGAACACGGGCCATTGAGTGTGCGCCGTGGGCGATCACGCAGCTTCCGCTGGGCGGCGTGGCGATCTTGCCGCAGCCGAGCGGCCCGCTGGACGCCGATGGCCTGCAGCCCAACCGCATTCTGGTCGTGTGGCCGTATACGCACTGGAATGATCCACGCCTGCACCTGCACGACGACTTCAGCCTGCTCCACGCCGAGGCTCGATCCCCGGCGATCAAAATCGGCTACAGCAACCGGCACGGCTGGATCGGCTATCTGCGCGCGGGTGTATTCTTCCGCAAGCGTTTTGAGCCTGACGCCGATCGGCCTCATCCCGACTTCGGATCGAACGTCGAAGTGTACTGCGACGATCGCGTCATCGAGCTGGAAACGCTTGCCCCATTGCGCAATCTGGAGCCGGGGCAGTCCGTCACCCATATCGAAACGTGGGACATCTTCACGGGTCTAGAGATGCCGCCCACGCTCGATGGCGTGCGAATGCTTATTCAGAGCCAGGAAAAGAATAAATGACTGAGATCACGTTTCCGCAGGGATTCGTTTGGGGAGCCGCGACGGCAGCCTATCAGATCGAAGGTGCCTGGAATGAAGACGGCAAGGGTGAATCGATCTGGGATCGCTTCTGTCGCACGCCGGGCAATATTCAGGACGGCGACACGGGCGACGTCGCGTGCGACCACTATCATCGCTGGCGCGAAGACGTCGGCCTGATGCAGCACCTGGGCCTGCAGGCGTATCGCTTCTCCATGTCGTGGCCGCGCGTCATTCCGGCCGGCGTCGGGCCGATCAACCCGGCCGGGATCGACTTCTACAGCCGGCTAATCGATGCACTGCTGGCGGCCGGCATTCAGCCCTATGTGACCCTATATCACTGGGACCTGCCGCAGGCACTGCAAGACCGCGGCGGGTGGGGCCAGCGCGATACGTGCCGTGCCTTCGCCGATTACGCGGCGCTGATGGTGAAACACTTCGGCGACCGCGTGCGCTATTGGATAACACACAACGAGCCGCACGTAGTCACGCTCCTCGGTCACCAGGAGGGCCGGCACGCACCGGGCCTGCAAGATGAGAAACTCGCGCTGCAGGTTGCCCACCATTTGCTTGTGTCGCACGGCCTGGCGATGCAAGCCATGCGCGCCGCGAACTCGCAGATTCAGGTGGGTATCGCGCTGGATATCTGGCCGGCGGAACCGGCGGAAGACACGCCTGCCAGTCGTGAATTCGCTCAACGCTTCTGGCGAGGCGGGCCGTGCTGGTACCTGGAACCGCTCTTCCACGGGCAGTATCCGGCGGAGGTATGGGCTGAACGCGCAGCGATCGTGCCCACCGTGCAGCCCGAGGATATGTCACTCATCACACAGCCGATCGATTTCCTCGGCATCAATACGTACAGCCGCCTCGTTGTCGACGGCGCCGGCCGAACCGTGCGCCCTGTACCAGGTGCCGAGCATACGGAGATGGGCTGGGAAGTTCACCCGCCCGCGATTCAGCGGGCTCTGAACCGGATCGGCCAGGATTATCACGTGCCGATCTACATCACCGAGAACGGCGCGGCGTTCAAAGACGAAGTTGCCTCCGACGGGCACGTGCACGATCCGCGCCGGCTCAATTACCTGCGCGAGTATCTCCGGCACATTCGGTATGCCATCGACGACGGCGCAGATGTGCGCGGCTATTTCGCATGGTCGCTCCTGGACAACTTCGAGTGGGGCTATGGCTATTCCAAGCGCTTCGGCCTTGTCTACGTCGATTTCGCTACGCAGAAGCGCATCGTGAAAGACAGCGGTGAGTGGTATCGGCAGATCATCGCGCGCAACGCGCTGGACTAGTTTCCATGGTTGAACTCGAACTCTCCATCATGCCCAACGCGCAGGATCCGGCCGAGAGCGTGCCAGCGCTCGCCGACTTCGAGGCGCGCCACCACGTCCGCGTTCGAGTCAACGTGCTCGCCTCGTGGCCCACGGCCTGGGCCGACCTGGTGAGGATGGCCCTGTACAAGCAGGGAGCCGACGTGTCGCAGGCCGGCTCGACCTGGGTCAGCAACTTCCTCGCCATGCGCGCACTGCGCCCGTTCACGCCCCGCGAAGCCGCCGGGATGGGTGGTGAGTCGGCGTTTTTGCCCGCCATCTGGCAGACCTGTTTGCCCGGCGGTGAGAGCGAGATATGGGCTATCCCCTGGCTGACCGACACGCGCGTGCTCTTTTACCGGCGCGACCTGCTGGAACGGGCCGGCATCGACGAGCAGACCGCTTTCCGCAGCATGGACGCACTGGAAGACACACTGCGCCGCCTGCAAGCTAGCGGCGTGACCAATCCTTGGATCGTGCCGACTGCGCGGCTGCTCATCACGGTGCACAACCTGGCGAGCTGGATCTGGGGCGCGGGCGGTGACTTCGTCAGCGCCGATGGCAAGCGTATCCTGTTCAACCAGAAAGAAGCGCTGGCCGGCATACGCGCCTACTTCGCCCTGCACCGCTATCTGCCGCCAGGTCCCCCTCGTACAGACCCATTTCAGGCCCAGGCCTTGATTCAGCAGGATCAGGCTGCGGTGACCATCAGCGGGCCGTGGGAAATTCCGGGCTTCCAGCAGGACCCGACCGCGCGGGCCACGGTGGGCGCGGCGCTCATGCCGGGCGTCCCCTTCGTCGGCGGCTCCGACCTGGTCATCTGGAACCACACGCGACACCCGGAGGCCGCTGTCGAGCTGGTGCGCTTCCTCACCAGCCGGGAAGCACAGATCGCGTACGCCGCGCGAGCCAATCCATTCCCCGCCCGACTCGACGCGGTGAATGCTCCGCGCTTTGCGAATGACCCACTGTATCGTGTCGCGACAGACTCTCTGCGAGTGGGCCGGGCCTTCCCCGCGATCCCGCTGTGGGGCTTGATCGAAGATGGATTGACTGCCGCCTGCGCCTGGATCTGGGCCGACCTGTTAGCCAATCCGGACATCGACTTGGACACCGTGATCCGGCAGCATCTCGATCCGCTGGCCAGACGCTTGAACTTGACGCTGAGCGGGTGAGCGTGTCTCGGCGATGAAACAGTTTCTTTTCGGCACGAAGCAGCGAGGCAGAAGCGATGGTTGAACTCGAGCTCTCTATCATGCAGAACTCGCAGGATCCGGCCGAGAGCGTGCCATCGCTCGCCGACTTCGAGGCGCGACACAACGTCCGCGTTCGAACCAGTATGATCACCGCATGGCCCACGGCCTGGGCCGACCTGGTGAGGATGGCCCTGTACAAGCAGGGAGCCGACGTGTCGCAGGTCGGCTCGACCTGGGTCAGCAACTTCCTCGCCATGCGCGCACTGCGCCCGTTCACGCCCCGCGAAGCCGCCGAGATGGGCGGCGAATCGGCCTTGCTGCCTGCCGCCTGGCAGAGCCGATCGCCCAGCGGTGAGCGCGAGATATGGTCTATCCCCTGGCTGACCGACACGCGCGTGCTCTTTTACCGGCGCGACCTGCTGGAACGGGCCGGCGTTGACGAGCAATCCGCTTTCCGCAGCATGGACGCGCTGGAAGACACACTGCGCCGTCTGCAAGCTAGCGGCGTGACCAGCCCCTGGATCGTGGCGACCGGGCGTAATCTGATCACGGTACACAACCTGGCGAGCTGGATCTGGGGCGCGGGCGGTGACTTCGTCAGCGCCGATGGCAAGCGCATCCTGTTCAACCAGAAAGAAGCGCCGGCCGGCATACGCGCCTACTTCGCGCTGTATCGCTATATGCCGCCGGGTTCCCTTCGGCGTGAGGAATTTCAGGCCCAGGCTCTGATTCAGCAGGGTCAGGCGGCGGTGACCATCAGCGGGCCGTGGGAAATTCCGGGGTTTCAGCGGGATCCGATCGCACGGGCCACGGTGGGCGCGGCGCTCGTGCCGGGCATCCCCTTCGTCGGCGGCTCCAACCTGGTCATCTGGAACCACACGCGACACCCGGAGGCCGCCGTCGAGCTGGTGCGCTTCCTCACCAGCCGGGAAGCACAGATCGCGTACACCGCGCGAGTCGATCCCCTCCCCACTCGACTCGACGCGCTGAACGCCCCGCGCTTTGCGGATGATCCCCTGTATCGAGTCGCGAGAGATTCCCTGCGAGTGGGCCGGGCCTTCCCCGCGATCCCGCTGTGGGGCTTGATCGAAGATGGATTGACTGCCGCCTGCGCCTGGATCTGGGCCGACCTGTTAGCCAATCCGGACATCGACCTGGACACCGTGATCCGGCAGCATCTCGATCCGCTAGCCAGACGCTTGAACTTGACGCTGAGCGGGTGAGCGTGTCTCGGCGATGAAACAGTTTCTTTTCGGCACGAAGCAACGAGGCAAAAGCGATGGTTGAACTTGAACTCTCCGTCATGGTAGACGCGCCGAATCCGGTCGAGAGCCTGCAACCGCTGCTCGACCAGTTTGAAGCCCAACACGGTATTCGCGTTCGGGTCACGGTGCTGCCGTGGAAAAACGCCTGGTCCGAACTCGTGAGAGTCGCTCTCTATCGGCACGGGCCGGACGTGTCGCAAATCGGCTCCACGTGGGTCAGCAATTTCGTCGCCATGCACGCGCTGCGTCCGTTCACGCAGCAGGAACTCGCCGCGATGGGCGGTGAATCGGCGTTCTTGCCCGCCGCCTGGCAGAGCGGCTCGCCGAGCGGCGAGGCAGACATGTGGGCCGTCCCCTGGCTAACCGACACCCGCATCCTTTACTATCGGCGCGACCTGCTGGCGCGGGCCGGCGTTGACGAGCGGACAGCCTTCGGAAGTGCGGATGCGCTGGAACAGACGCTGCGCCGCCTGCAAGCCGGCGGCGTGAGCGGCCCCTGGTCCGCATCGACGCAGCGCGCCACCACCCACATACACAGCGTGGCGAGCTGGATGTGGGGTGCCGGCGGCGACTTCGTCAGCGCCGATGGCAAGCGTATCCTGTTCAATCAGAAAGAAGCGCTGGCCGGCATACGCGCCTACTTCGCCCTGCACCGCTATCTGCCGCCTCAGGCCCGCCATTTGAGTGACGCTCAGGCCAATGACTTATTCAACCAGGGCCAGGCTGCGGTGATGAGTAGCGGCCCGTGGGAGGCCCGCCTCCTCGAGGCGAACACGGTCGCCCCCAGCATGGCGACCAACGTCGGTACAGCGCTGGTGCCCGGCACGCCCTTCGTCGGTGGTTCCAACCTCGTCGTCTGGGGCCACACACGCCAGGAGCAGGCAGCCGTGGAGCTGGTGCGCTTCCTGACGAGCCTGGAAGCGCAGATCGCCTATACCCAGCACATCTATATTCCGCCCGCTCGCCTGAACGCCCTAACTGCTCCGCACTTCACCGATAATCCGCTCTATCGCGTCTTAGCCGATGCTTTGAGAAAGGGCCGCGCATTTCCGTCGATCCCGTCGTGGGGGCTGCTCGAAGAGGAGTTGAACGCCGCCTTCTTCCGAATATGGAGCAACGTGTCGGCCGATCCGGACATCGACTTGGACGCCGTGATCGGGGAGCATATCGAACCTCTCGCCTATCGACTGAAGTCAGCGCTGAGCAGGTAACACGGGGAAAACCTCACCCGCTCATGTATCGAACAAGTGCAACTGCTCGCCCACCGCGAGGACGCGGGCTATGAGCAGTACCTCAGCACTTGTTCTGAACATGAGCCACCTCACCCTCAGCCCCCAGACGGATGCCAGACCCCCAGAGCGGTTGTATAATCGACCAGCGAATCCCTTGGTCCTACCATCGGCCGCCGTTGCCATGCCTGCCACTTCCCTCTTGTCCGCACTGGCGCTTTCCGCCCGGCGTGTTTGGAGCCACCGCCTGCTGATGCTATGCCTGCTGGCCGGGTTGATCGCCGCCGTCGGCCTGCTGTCGAGCATTCCACTGTACGCCGACGCCGTCCATCACCGCTTGATGCAGGGTCAACTGACCGAAGAGGGCACTTACCGTCCGCCGTTCGCTTTCTTGTGGCGATACATTGGCGCGTGGCACGGCGACATCAAGTGGGATGCTTACACTCCAATCGACCAATATCTCTCTCAGCAGGCCCCCGCGCTGATCGGGCTGCCTCTGGACATTCAGGCGCGGCACGCACAGACCACCAAGCTCCGTCTCTTCCCGGCAGCCGAAGCCCAGGCCCCCGCCAGTCGCGAGCCGCTGTTGTGGACGAGCCTGGGCTTCATCAGCGGATTGGCCGACCACGTCCAGTTGATCGAAGGCCAGATTCCCGGCGATGGCGCACCCGGCGCAGACATCGACGTGCTGATCAGCCAGGCACTCGCCGATCAACTGGGCCTGCAAATCGGCGAGCGGTACGTCCTGTTCGGCCAGGGACAGGCCCAGGCGCAGATTCCCGTCCGCATCACCGGCGTGTGGCGACCGCTCGACCCGGCCGATCCATTCTGGTTCTATCAGCCCCAGTCTTTCGACGAAGTGCTGTTGACCTCCGAGCCGGCGTTCGTCGCCAACGTGCTGCCCGCGCTGGAAGAGCCGGTCGCCGTCGCGGTGTGGTATCAAGTCTTCGACGGCAGTCGCGCCCGCACGCCGGACGTGCCCCGCCTGCTCGACGGCGTGACGACGGTCGAAGCGCGCGCGACGGCGCTGTTGAACAACACCACGCTCGATGCCTCGCCCGTCGAAGCCTTGAAGACCTATAGCGAATCGGCCCGCCTGCTCACGCTCGTCTTGACGATCTTCAGCGTGCCGGTGCTGGCACTCGTGCTGTACTTCGTCGGGCAGATCGCGGCGATGGTTGTGCAGCGCAGCCAGGGCGAAGTGGCGCTCTTGCGCAGTCGGGGCATGACGCGCGGTCAGGTGCTGTTCATCCACCTGCTGGAAGGTGTGTTGATTGGCAGTGTTGGATGGATGGTCGGTTTGGTGGTCGGGGGTGGGCTGGCGCAGCTGATGGGCCACATGCGCTCATTCCTCGATCCATCCATCGGCGCGAGACCGGGCGACGAGCCGTTATTGATCGTCTTTTCGCCGACGGCGCTGTGGCTCGGGCTGGCAGGCGTCGGCCTGGCCGTGGCGGCTCTGTTGATCCCGGCGCTGGATGCCTCACGCCACACGATCGTCACCTTCAAATGGGAACAGGCGCGAACCCTGCGCCGCCCGCTGTGGCAGCGCTACTTCCTCGACTTCCTGTTGTTGATTCCTACCGCGTATGGCTGGTATCTACTGAACCAGCAGGGCCGCGTCGCTGTGGCGGGGCGCGGCGATCCATTTTCCAATCCACTGCTGTTCCTCGTGCCCGCGCTGTTTTGCTTCTCGCTGGCGCTGCTCGCCATGCGAGTCTTCCCGTGGTTGATGAGCGGGCTGTCCTGGTTGGCCGATCGATGGCCGAGTGTTGCCTTGCTGATGACACTGCGACAGCTCGCGCGCTCGACGGGGCAATATCTGGGGCCATTGCTGCTCCTGACGGTGACGTTGAGCCTGGCGACCTTCACCGCGTCGATGGCGGCCACGCTCGATGGGCACTTGCGCGATCAAGTGTATTACCAGGTCGGAGCCGATCTGAACCTGGCCGAGCTGGGAGAAAGCACCGAATCGCCCGAGCAGCCGACGCCGCCCGGTCAGCCGGCGCCACCCCCGACTGCCCCGCGCGAAGGCGAGCCGCGCTGGCTGTTCTTGCCGGTGTCCGAGCACTTGCGCGTGAGCGGTGTGAAAGCCGCGACGCGCGTCGGCGACTACACGGCCACGTCGAACATCGGCGGGCGGCAGCAAGCCGGTCGGTTGC
>DATBWU010000172.1:0-5186 GCA_036514635.1 Anaerolineae bacterium
GGGGTGAGGGCTGCCGTCCTCACCGGGGCCGACTTTGAAATCGAAATCAGCGGCGACTGGCCGACGCTTTACGAACTCAGCGATTACAGTGAACTCTCCGCCGTGCAGCCACGGCGGGCCTATCATCTCGATCGTGCTCGAATTCATCGCGCGTTCGAACGTGGCACGAGCCTCGCGTCTATTCTCGACTTCCTGGAGTCCGCCTCCGGAAAGGCGCTGCCCGCCACACTCGTCCGGCAGATACAGCTCTGGGCTGTGGAGCACAATCGAATTACCGTGCGCCGCGTGGTTCTCCTGGAAGTGCGCGATCCTCGACTGCTCGCTGAGTTGACGCGTGCACATCGCATACGCAACAGCATCCGCCGCACCGTCTCGCCGCGGGCCGTCATCCTGCGCGAAGATCGCCTGCCATCGCTCATTCGTAACCTTCAACGGCGTGGCCTTACGCCCCGCCTCGCACTCCCACACCCGCGCACTTCCGTACCGCGCTATCCTACTCGCCAACCAGCTAACCAACTACCTGATCACAAGACGGCTCGACTATTCGACCATCCAACCCTGGCCCACCTGTACCTCACGGCTCGCTTGTGTCACCAGCTCTCCGATCTGATTCCAGCACGTTATCGTATCCCGTACTCCATCCTACTCGATCTGGAACGGCAGCTAACCATATCCGATCGAGACCTGGCGGCCCAACTCGCTGAAGAAGCAGCCGAACACGTTGCGGCGACCATCGACCGGCGTCAACACACCGCCGAGCGAGCCGGGACTGAAGAAGACCCATGGCTGCCTGCCGCCGCAAGCCGGCTATCTCCCATCGTGATCATCGAGCGCGCCGTTCAATCCGCACAACCTCTCGACATCACCTACACAGATGCCCGGCGTGTCACGACCAGCCGGATCATTGAGCCTCATCGCATCGAGCAGTGGGGACAGACGAAGTACCTCATCGCTTACTGCCGACTCGATCAAGATGAACGCACCTTCCGCATCGACCGAATCCGAGAAATTCGGAACGCGGAATGATGAATGCGGAATAAGCCACATTGACCATTTATCGTTCATCCTTCCTCATTCAGCGTTCACGACTCTCCCACCACATAAAACTCCTTGGCCCGTTCTACCTGCTTCGTCCCGATCGCCTCGATCTTCTTCACCGCGTCCTCGTCCAGAAAGTAGAAACGCACATTGTCGTGCTTCGGCGCGATCAGTTTTTTCAGCCGTTCGCGCATTCGCTTGTAAGCCGGCTCCTTCAGGTCGCACTCGAACACGCTGTACTGCACGTGCGCCCCGAAGTTCTCCAGCGCCTTCATCACCTTCGTCCGCCGCTTATTATCCGAGATGTCGTAACTCACCACCACAAACATCATCCGCTTCCTATCCGTTTGTCCGCTGCCGATCCGTTGACTGCTTCGTCCGCAATTGCATCCGCCAGTTGATTGCGATCACGCGGAATGTGTGTAAAGCTGACGCGCTCAAAGCGCCCCGCCAGATCGCGCGCCTGGTGGTGCAACCGCCGCAACTGTGTACTGCGTACCCGGATCCAGCCGCGCATTTGCTCGATGACCAACCGGCTGCCCAGATAGACACGGACCTCCCTCGGCGCATAGCCGAGAACCTGTTCCAGCGCAAAGATCAGCGCTGCGTACGCAGCCTCATTGCAGGTCATCGCCTGCGCCGCCTTGTTCCGCCATGCGATTAGCTGGCCCTGTTCGTCCTTGATCGCCACGCCCAGACCCGTCGCTTGTGGTTGAACCGACGCATCGGCATACACGGACAAAGTAGTGTGGGACATTGACCCTCCCCTCTTCATTCCTCATTCTTCACAAAGTCCCCGAAGCGCTAGCGGAGTGGGATTCCGCATTCATCATGGCTTTGTATTCCGCCGCTTCTCCTTTGATCACGCGTGCCATCTGCCGTGTTTGCAGCTCAAAACAACGGCGATACGTCGTCTCCTCGCCGGTCATGGGATAGCGCACCTTCGATGTCACCCGCTCTTCGTAGGCCTGGATCACACGCTTCACCGATTCTTCTCGTAACAAGAGCGGCTTCTCGCCCTCCGAGCCGCGCCGGAAATCCTGCGCTCCCATCCCGGCGCGGTCGATCAGGTCAAGCACCATCGGATCGACAAGCAGCGGCCGAAACTCCTCCATGAGATCCAGCGCCAGCGATGGCCGCCCATACTGCACAGTGTGAAAGAAACCGAGGTAGGGATCCAGCCCGACCAATTGCACCGCCGCCATCAGATCGCGTTGCAACAGCGCGTAGCCGAAACTGAGTAGTGCATTCACCGGATCCTTAGGCGGATAATAGTTACGCCCGGCGAATCCCAGATCGCGTTTCAACAATGTCTTAAACGCCGGCCAATACCACGCACCTGCTTTGCCCTCGAACCCGCGCAGCGAGTCCGCGTTCTCTGCTTTCAGCGCCCGCGTGATCATCTCGGCGATGCCGCGCGCAGCAGCCTCCACAGCGGCTGCACGCGATTCGCGCTGGAGCAGAGCGCGCTGGTTTGCCAGCTTGGCGGCCACGATCGGTTTAGCCACTGCCAGATTGGCCTGCTCGTTCGTCATCATTTGCAGTTGCTTCAGGCGCAGCTCGGCGAACTTTGACTCGTTCGCCATCAGCCGGCCCCGCACCCGCCCATGTATCGTCATGAACACCACGTCCACTTCCGATTGCAGCAGAATCCCGACGGCCGGCGTGGTTAATTGGATGTTACCCATCACCACCAGCTGATCCAATTGATGCATCGGTATCTCGGCCACAATCGCGCGGTCTTTCGTCACGACCAAGCGTTCATCCTGCTTGCGCACCACTGCACCCTGCTCGCGCACGTAGTACGTCGCCATGTTTACCTCTTTCCCTCTTCCCTGGGTCGGAGAATGGACGAGGTGGAGGTCGATGACAGGTAGAAATGCTCATTTCGCACAAAGAACACGCCCAAAAAGCGAAAGCCCTGATCAAAATGAACGACCCTCGTCTTGTACGGATTGACCGCCAGCCGCAGCTTCTCCAGCACCTGTGCGGCTTGATGCAGAGCCGCCTGCGCCTCGGCCTTCTTCGAGCACAGGATCAGCCAATCATCGGCGTAGCGCACCAGCGCCTGCCCAGCGCTCGCCATCGCTTCATCGAAGGCATGCAGGTAGATATTTGCCAGGAGCGGTGAAATCACGCCGCCCTGAAACGTGCCTGCCGCCGGATCGCGACTCTCCGGATCGTTGAACACCTGCGCCTTGAGCCAGCGCTCGACGAGTTGCAGGAGCCGCCGATCGGCCACGTCCCGTTCCATCGCCTTCAACATCAAGCGATGATCGAGCCTCTCAAAGCAATCTTTGATATCACCGTCCACCACCCAACGCCGGCCCTGATCGCGCCAGTTCAAAATGGCTTTCACCGCATCGTGCAGTGAGCGGCCCTCGCGAAATCCGAAGCTGCACTCCAGAAACTTCGTCTCATATAACGGCGCCAGGACATCGTACATGGCCCGCTGCACGATCCGGTCTCGGATCGTCAGGATACCCAGCGGCCGCGCGCCGCCACTCGGCTTGGGCACCCACACCCGGCGTACCGGCTGTGGCCGATACTTGCCGCTTTGCAGTGCTTGTCGTAGCTCGTCTAGATGGTTGGCAAGATTCGACGCGAACGCTCGGAGGCTCTCGCCATCGACACCGGGCCCGCCGCCATTCGCTTTCACCTTGCGCCAGGCGCGCATGAGATTGTCGGGAGCAAAGATGCGCGGCGCGAGTTGCGTGTTCACTTTCCTCTCCATCAACGCCCGCACGACGTTAGCGATCACCTGGCCCATTCCGTTCACCCTTTCGAGAGAGTCGAGCCTTCAAGCGGCTGAAAATTCGACTCCACGATCTGAACTCTGCCCTCATCCGTCTCGCAGAGCACCGGTTCGTCTGCTGTTCTGAATCAATCCTTGGTAGCCGTCTCACGCGCCGCCCGTTCTCGAAATACTCCATCGCAATCCGCCCAATGGCCCACGTTCCGCCGGCTGCCAGCCCACCCGACGCAATCCAACCCACCAGGGGGATCACCTTCGACAACTGCTGACCCAGGTAGCGCATCGCCGCCCCGCTGGCGATCGTCGCCAACAGTTCGCGGCTGTAGCGATCGCCGACCGGCTCGCCGTAGATCGCCGCCAGCCGTAACACCAACCGCAACTGGATCAGCACCTGGAACGGGATGTCCAGTAACGGCACCGGTTCGACCCCAACCAGACCACTCACAGCCACTGCCCGCCGTGTCACGCGCTGAGCCGCAACCCGCCGCCATGCCGGCACCTCGCGCCCCAAGGCAGTCGTCAGGCTTGGGCACACATCGACCATGTGCGGCAGCAGACGGTTCACGACATTCGTCCCATCGTATGCGGCGATCGGGATCACGGCATACGCCAGCATCCGGCCCAGGCGATCCGTTGCTTCCCGCTCGCGTACCTGATCCATCTTGTTCAAGATCACCGCCATCGATTTCCCTGAAGCACGGACGCGGCAAATCCACTCGTACTCCCAGGGTCGCAGGCCGGCTGCGCCATCCAGCACCCACACGATCAGATCGGCGCCTTGCAGCGCAAGCCAGGCCGGATCGCCTTCCGAGAAGTATCCATTCGGTCCCTGCGCCGGAATATCCACCACGACAAACAATCCCATATCCTCGATGACTGGGCCGCCGGCGGCCTCGTCCTCCGGCTCACGGCCGGGCACGTCGAAACCTCTCAGCATCGTGAGGAGCGTCGTTTTACCCGCGCCAACCCCGCCGATCAGCGCGATACGGGCGCGGCTCTCGCGATCAACTTCTTCGCGGGCATGATCCCAGTCCAGCGCATTCAATATTGCGCCCAGCCCGATCCCGCGTGTGCTGCCTGATACGTCGTCGCTGATGGTGTCGGCCTCGCCTCGTCGGTTCAGCAGGTCGCTCAACACGCCCCTTAACGCCGCCAGTCGCTTCATAATCGCCTCGCGCCGTTTGCCTATAGCGAAACACTTCACGCCCTTCGTGCATCATTCGTCTTCAGCCCTCGCCCTTCCGCCTTCATCCCTCAGAGAGCGTCTTAAAAGTCCATTTCGCCGTCATTCTGAGGCGCGAAGCGCCGAAGAATCTCCATGTTTGCGCCGAAAAACGAGATTCTTCGCTCGCTGCGCTCGCTCAGAATGACATCACCAGAGAGTTTTAAGACA
>DATBWU010000173.1:0-31825 GCA_036514635.1 Anaerolineae bacterium
CTACCGCCTACTTGTCGGCGCCTTCATTACCTGTTGACGATGATGTTGTGCCCGTCGCTTCGCTCGATTTGTCCTCTGGTTTCTTCTCTCGCGTCAGCACGTAGATCAAGACCAACGCCAACCCGAAGAAAGTCGGCAGCAGCCCGATCAGCATCCACGGGCCGAAGCCGAGTGGGTATACACTGCGGCTCGCCCCAAGCGGATACAGACCGACACACAACGCAAGCCCAATCGCCGTGATGGCGATGCCCCAGCGCAGCGTGTCTTTACCGTTACCGCGCACCTGTTCCGGGCGCGCCAGGCCTTTTTCGGCCAAGGCCAACGTTTCTTTGTAGCGCAGGTAGCGCAAGAAGGCGAAGAAGACGAACGGGATCAGAAAGAGCGCGACGCCGCCTGCGCAGGGAAAGAAATTCCTATAGAAAGAGTCTTCCATGTCTGGTTCTCCTATGGCTTGAGGATTTCGAGCGAGATGTCGCCGCTGTCGGTGCTCGCCATCAGGCTCGCGCCGCCGCCATTGATCGTCCCGCGCCAGTGCGACTCGTCCAGTGTGCCACTAAACATGACCGGGAAATCGGATTGTACCCGGCCGAAGCCAGTCTCCAGGGCTAAGGTCAGTGCGGTGTCTTGAGGCAGGGTCAAGCGAATGCTGCCAAAGTTAGTTTCGATCGTATGCGGGCCGTCGCCCATCGATCCTGCGAGTTGAATCGAACCGCTGCCGGTACGCAGGTCGTAAGATGCCGCCGCCACTTGAACCAGTGTCAACTCGCCGAAGTCGCTTCGAGCGGTGAGGGCGCCACTCACCGTCAAGCCGGTAAGCGTCACCGCGCCGCTGCCGGTTTCTGCGGTGAGTCGAGCCGCGCGACCCGACTTGAATTCGATCCCACCGAAGTCACTGGTGGCGATGACGCCGCCGCCTGCTTCGACGTTCACCAGGCTGATCGTGCCGCTGCCGCTGTGCGCCTGCACGTCGCCACCCGTGGCATCCTCAATTGTGATCTCACCAAAGTCCGAGCGCAAATCCACTGCCATCGCCCCGGCCTGCGCCTGCCGAACGGTGATCCTACCGGAATGGGTGTCCGCCTTCAGGTTGCCGCTCACCTCCGTCGCACTGATCTCTCCGAAGTCCGTGTGCAGGTCGGCGTCTCCCTTAGTGCCGGAAAGCGTCACGCTGCCGGAGCCGGTGCGTGCGGTGACGGCGGCCTCAGCCGGCACTGTGATGATGAAGTCCACTGTATCCCCGCGCGTCGAACCCACCACCAGAACTTCCTGCGGTTGCTCGATGCGAACGGTGACGGCGTTCCCCGCCTGGAAGGCGTTCACTTTCAACGTGGCGAGTTGCGCTTCGGCGTCCGCCTGGTCGGAGCCCCAGACGGTTTTATGTGCGGCGATCGTGATCGCGTTGCCCGTCCCGGCCGACACCTGAATGCTGCCGCTCGTGTTCTCGACGATCAGCGTCGCCGGGCCGCTCACGCTGAATCGTTGTTCCTCGTCCGCCTCGACCGAGATACTATCCGCTGTGAACAGCCGCCAGCGGATGCCGGTCGCACCCGCCTGGCCGAATATCGGCCACGAGGCGAGGATGATCCCGGCGCACACGGCCAGTTCGGTCAAGATCAGCACGGCGGCGACGAGCCGCTTGCGTTTCATGCCCTGCCTCCTGATGTACAATGCGCTCATCTGATTTGACCGGCTAAACGCTCCAAAGTTTCATCGGGGGAGGTGACTCCTCAGCCTCACCCCCCAACCCCCTCTCCCGAAGTGAAACAGCGCGCTTCGGGAGAGGGGGAGCACCAACTCCCCTCTCCTGACGATAGCCGTTTCGTCGTCAGGAGAGGGGCTGGGGGTGAGGCAGTCTGAGCAGTTACCACGGGAGAAAAATTCCGCCGGGCCAGGCGGATCGCGATCTTGAGCGGAGTGGGCACGCCCTGGCCACTTGTGATCTGCCGAGGCTGAAACTTTTCACCGCGCAACCGGTCTAAGTAATAAGAGGAGTCGGCTTGTGGAGGCGAGCGAGGCCGAATGGGTGCGGCGGGCGCAGGCCGGCGATGCGGATGCCTTTGCCGCACTCGTCGCCGAGCACCAGCGCTTTGTGTACAACCTGGCGCTGCGCGCCGTCGGCGACGCGCGTGAGGCGGAAGACATCGCGCAGGAGGCTTTCGTCCGTGCCTGGCTGGCCCTGGCGAACTTTCGCAGGCAGGCTCAGTTTCGAACGTGGCTGTACCGGATCGTGATGAACCTGTGCTGCAATCGCCTGCCGCGCTTGCGGCGGGAACTATCCGCCCTGGAGGACGAAGAAGTCGGCGATGTGCCCGACGAGTCGTTGCCCGATCCGGCGCTCGGCCTTGAGGCCGAGGAGCGGCGTGCGTTTCTCCATCGACACATCGAAGCGCTGCCGGACCATTATCGCGTCTTGATCGCGCTGCGCTACCAGCAAGAATTGCCTTATGCCGACATTGCTCACATACTGAATTTACCGTTAGGGACGGTGAAGACGGGGCTGTTTCGGGCGCGGGCACTGCTGCGCGAGGCGCTGCGCCGGTTTGAGGAGGGAGCAGCATGAGCGAATTAACGGATCGGGATCGGGCCGCTTTCGCAGCCGTGGACGATGCGCTACGGGCGTATCCTCTTGCGCCTGCCCCGCCGAATCTTCTGCCGGCGGTGATGGCGCGCGTGCGCGTGCAATCCCCTGTCCCGCGCTTCCGCTTGGCATGGATTGATTACGCCGTCAGCCTGTTCGCAGCCATTATGGCTGGGCTGGCGATCTTGCTCTGGCAATCGATCCCGCCGCAGGTCATCGTGCAGGCGCAAGTTGAACTCGCGTTGTTACTGCAACTGTACGGCACGCCTGTATGGGTAGTTACGCTCGCCGCCGGTTTGATGTTGGCCGGATGCGCGCTGGTGTTGATGGCATGGTTGTTTGCGCAGGGACAAGGGGTTCGTAGGAGACATGCTTCACCGACGCAGGGCAGGGTATAATCTTCTTCAATGCCCGTCGCCCATGTCCTCGATCAACTCCGCTCCGACCGCGCCTTCATGCGCAACGTCGCCGCGTGGGAGCGCATCCCGGCCCGCGCCGCCCGATTCTCGCCCGCGCCCGCCGCGCTCGATCCGCGCCTGATCGACGCGCTGCGCGCGCGCGGCATCGAGCAACTGTATACACACCAGGCCGAGGCGGTGGAATCCGCGCTGCGCGGCGAGAACCCGGTCATCGTCACGGCGACCGCGTCGGGCAAGACGCTATGCTACAACCTGCCCGTCCTTCACGCCTTACTCCGCGAACCCACAAGCACGGCGCTGTATCTGTTCCCGACGAAAGCGCTGGCGCAGGATCAACTCGCTGTGCTCAACGATTTGATCGGCGCGCTGGGTGTGAGCCTCGCCGCGCGCACCTACGATGGCGATACGCCGCGCGACCGACGTCGCACTTCGCGCCGGGCGGGCGGCATCGTCATCACCAACCCCGACATGCTGCACACCGGCATCCTGCCGCATCATACGCAATGGGCGTCGACGTTCGAGTCGCTGCGCTACGTCGTCATCGACGAGCTGCACGCCTATCGCGGCGTGTTCGGCAGTCACTTCGCCAATGTGCTGCGCCGCCTCAAGCGTATCTGCCGCTTCTACGGATCGCGCCCGCAGTTCATTCTGACCTCGGCGACGATCGCCAATCCGGCGCAACTCGCCGGGCGGCTGATCGAAGAGCCGGTGACGCTCATCGACGACGACGGCGCGCCGCGCGGCGCGAAGCACTTCATCCTGTATAACCCGCCGTTGATCGATCCCGCGCTTGGCACGCGGCGATCGTCGGTGCTGGAGGCGCGCGACATCGCCGCACGATTTCTGCTGGGCGACGTGCAGACGCTCGCCTTCGCCCGCGCTCGACTGACGACGGAAGTCCTGCTCACTTACGTGCGTGATGCCGTCGCCTCGCAAGGCGGCAACCCGGGTGCCATTCATGGCTATCGCGGCGGCTACCTGGCCGAAGAACGCCGCGCGATCGAGAAGGCGATGCGCGACGGGTCGGCGCGCGGCATTGTGGCGACCAACGCGCTCGAGCTCGGCATCGACATCGGCCAGCTCGACGCGGTGATCCTGGCGGGCTACCCGGGCACGATCGCGTCGGCGTGGCAGCAGGCGGGCCGGGCGGGCCGCCGCGTCGACACCTCGGTCGCGATCCTCGTCGCCAGCGCCAGCCCGCTCGATCAGTTTCTCGTCACACATCCGCGCTATTTCTTCGAGCGCAGCCCGGAGCACGGCCTGATTGCGCCGGACAACCTCATCATCCTGAGTAATCACCTCAAGTGCGCCTCGTTCGAGTTGCCCTTCGACGCCGGAGAACAGTTCGGTCGCTTTGAGCAGACACCCGAATTACTCGATGCCCTGGTCGAAGAAGGCATCCTCGTCAAGCAACCAACCACCCAACCACCCAACCAGCCAACCAACCAACTCCCCGACCGGTATTTCTGGATGGCCGATTCGTATCCCGCACAAGACATCTCGCTGCGAACGGGAACAGCAGATACGATTGTGATACTTGATCACAGCGAAGGCCGCGCCCGATCGATCGGGCAAATCGATCGAGACACCGCGCCCGTGCTGGTCTATGCAGGCGCCATCTACATGCACGAAGGCCAACAGTATCTCGTCGAGCGGCTGGATTGGGAGAACGGACAGGCGTTTGTGCGACCGGCGAGTGTCGATTATTACACGGACGCCGGCAGCACGGTCGATGTGCAAGTGCTGGAGGAGTTGGAGCGTGTCGAGGCCGGGCCGACGATCAAGAGCCGTGGCGAGGTGATGGTCACCACGCAGGCAGTCGGCTTTCGCAAGATCAAGTTATACACGCACGAAACGCTCGGCTGGGGCGAGATCGATTTGCCAGAGCAACACATGCAGACGATGGCCTACTGGTTTTGCATCGAGCCGGGTATGGCCGATCGGTTGATCGAGGCGGGCGTGATCTTTGTGCCGAACGATTACGGCCCGAACTGGGAAACGCAGCGCGATCTGGCTCGCCAACGCGATGGACATCGCTGCCGGCAGTGCGGCGCGGCCTCACCCCGGCCCTCTCCCGCCGGAAAAACCTCAGCGGGAGAGGGAGTCAGGCAGCACGATGTGCACCACATCCGCCCGTTTCGCGAGTTCGGCTACGTGCGCGGCCAGAACGAGAACTACAAGACGGCGAATGCTTTGGAGAACCTGATCACCTTGTGTCCGGCGTGCCATCGTCGCGTGGAGGCGGGACGCGGCCTGCGCGGCGCGCTGAGCGGGCTGGGCCAGGTGATGCGCCAGATCGCGCCGCTATTCCTGATGTGCGATCCGCGCGACATCGACGTGCTGGCCGAGAGCCGATCGCCGTTCACCGAGTTGCCGACCATCACGATCTTCGATCGCGCGCCGGGCGGCATTGGCCTGAGCGCTGAGTGCTTCGAGCTTCATGCCGATCTGCTGCGAGCCGCACGCGATCTCGTTGCTCAGTGCCGGTGCGAAAGCGGCTGCCCGGCGTGTGTCGGCCCGGCGGGCGAGGGCGGATCGGACACAAAGGCGCTCACACTGAAGTTGCTCGAGGCATTGAATGGCCTATAAAACGGCCAGTCCCGCTCGCGGCGGGGGCTCGCGAACGGGACGGCAGCCAAGGGAGGAGGAGAATCTTTTTTCTCTGTTCAGCCAGGGGTAGCTGTTCAGAGACCGACTTGAACTCCACAACAATCTGGGGTGGGCGATGAGATTGTTGCTTATGCCCAAGTCTGGGCAGAGGATACTCCGGCCAGTTATTTTGTCCTAGTGACAAACGACATACATTCGATATGACAACGGTCAACCCCCTGTTGAATATTTTAATCGGCCATCGTGTTTTCGGCCCGTGTGGTTTATATTTTGAGATGCCCCCTCCATCCCCTTCTGATTGCGCGAAATCGATTGAGACGGTTATAATCTGTCGCGTCAATCCACAGCAGCGGCTCTTCACTTTGCGGAGGACACATGATGACGCATCGCTACTCGATCGTCTTGGTATTCCTGGTGATGATCGTGCTCAGCCTCGCCTGCACGCTGGGCGGCGGCGATTCGACCGCCGTCTCGTCGCCCACGACTATCGCGCAAATCACCTCTACGCCGTCCACAAATCCGTCCACGGTGGTGACTGTGATTGGCCCGACCTTGTCGGCGACAACGACCGATACACCCGTCCCGCCAACGGACACGCCGACGCCGAGCGCCACGCCGATCGTCGGCAACGGACCGGGTGGCTGTGTGTTGAGAGGGCGTTACATCACCGATGTGACCATCCCCGATGGCACGCTGCTCGCCCCGAATGCGCCCTTCGTCAAGACGTGGCGCATCCGTAACGATGGCACTTGCACGTGGGAGGCCAGCTATCAACTGGTGTATGCATCGGATAACCAGATGAGCGGGCCGGCGGCGGTGGGCATCCCGGCGGCTGTGCCCGGCCAGACGATTGACATCTCGGTCAATCTCGTCGCGCCCGGAGCGGCCGGCGATTACATCGGCACGTGGCGGTTGCGTGCGAGCAACAACGCGATCTTCGGTGGATACACCGTGGTGATCAAAGTGGCCGGCACGCCGACGCCGACTCCCACCGCGACGAAGACGGCCACGCCAGTGGGTGGCGGTGTGTGGGGGGGCGCGTGGGACACCAGCTTCGGAACCATGAACCTGGTTCAGGCCGGGAACAGCGTCACCGGCCTGTACATCAACGGCGCGACGACCGGCACAATCAATGGCTCCGTCAGCGGCAATCTCTTGAGCGGCACGTACACCGAGAGTGGAATAACGGGAACGTTCGACTTCTGGATCGAAGGAACAGGCTTGCGCTGGAACGGCAATTGGGGCAAGACCAACCCATGGTGCGGCCATCGCAGCGGCCAGACCGACCTCACGCCGTGCGGCGTCTCGACGTGGTACGGCACCTGGTCGACCAATTGCGAGAGTGGCGTTTCGTGCAGCGACATGGTGCTGACGCAATCCGGCAATGCAGTCACCGGAACTTACTCCGGCACATCGGGCAGCGTCAGCGGAACGGTGGACGGTAGTGTACTGTCGGGCACGTGGAGGCGCAACCCCGGCTCACCGACTGAAGTGAATGGTACGTTCAAGTTCTATATGACGATCGATGGCGTGCAATTCCAGGGGAACTACAACACGACATTCTACTGGTGCGGCTGGCGCAGCGGATCGAGTCAACCGACGCCGTGCTTGAAGAATTGAACCCCGTTTTATTCATCACGGCTTCCAACCCGGCTTTGGCACTTGGGCCGGTATGGCGAACGGCCCCGCGCCGAGATCATCGAAGTAGCCATAGGTGTTGAGCGCGCCATAGGAGAAGATCGCCACGCCGGGTGCACCGGCGACGCGAGCGGCGTCGATGCGGGCGAAGATTTCGGCCGTGCTGGTGTAGGCGGCAGAGATGCCGGGGATGACGTATCGACCATGATCGTCAGCCAGGAAGCCTTGCATGCGCGCCGTCCACGCGACCAGGTCGGTGATAATGTCCGACGAATACAGCATCGGTATGTTCGCGTCGATAATACCGGCGGCGAGCCACGCTTTGGAATCCTGATAGTACGAGTTGCGCCCACCGGTATAGTTCGGCCACACGGCGGCGCTGACCCAGGCGTCGGGCTTGATGCTCGTAACCGCAGAGTAAACTTGAGCGACGAGACTGGAGATTTGCGCGCGCTGGAAGTCCGGCTGCCATTGCGCAAAGGTGAGCGTGGGCGAGATCGCAAGCGTATCGGTGTAAGCCTGCCGCGTGAAGGGATCGTGGGAGTAGGTTGAGCCGGGATAGCGCACCAGATCGAGATGCACGCCGTCGATGTCGTAGCGCGTGACCAGATCGGCGGCGACGGCGGCGACGTGACTCCGCGTCAGCGAGAGCGCGGGTGTCGCCCACAGATAGTCACTACAGGTCGCGTAGCTATCCGGGCCGGAAACCGTCCACACGCGCCAATCGTCCCACGTCACCGAGTAGGACAGCGACCAGAAGAGATGCGTCGGCGTGACGGTTTCGGGCGGCGCGCCGAGGCCGCACACCCACGCCGGGAAGACGTTGATGTAGGCGTGAACCTGGATGCCTTGCGCGTGCGCTTGCGCGACCAGGTGTGCCAACGGGTCCCAGCCCGGATCGACGCCAAGTGTTTTGGTCAGATTGCCGGTCAAGCGTGCCGCCCACGGCTCCAGACCCGGCGTGTAGTAAGCATCGGCTGTGCCGCGCACCTGGAACAAGATCGCGTTGAAGTTCGCCGTCTTCACGTTATTCACGATCGTGTCGAGAGTGGCCGTGGTCGGTGTGATGCCGAAGCCGGTCCAATCGAAGCGACTGATCCATACGCCGCGAAACTCGTCAGGTGAGTGGTTCTTCGCAACGAGCGGCAGGTAAGTGGTGACTGTGAGAGTCGAAGATGCTGACAGGCGAGCGGACGACGGATGAGCCGCGATGGGTAAGAATGAGTGTGGACGTGTGGAGGTAGCGGCCGGCGGCGGCGATTGTGTGTAGCCATTCTCGAAATACCACGCTTCCAGTCCGCCGACGCGCGTCCACCAGTCGATCGGTTGGGGAGCCGGATCGGCGGATCGGGCGGCGAAGGTCGGTAACGCGAGCGAGATGGCAATCAGCGCCACCGAAGCCAGTACACCAACCATGCCGAGACGCACGAGGAGGATCGATCTAGCCATGCGGCGAGTATATCACGCCGGGGCGAAACCCGGTTTCTTCTCACTGCCGGGCCTTTCTATTGTCATCGCCCTCCGGGCGGAGGGCGCGGGAATCGGCTGAAGCCGATTGGCCGGCAGCCCGGTTGACCGGGCTTCCACGTTTTCAGCCGGACGGTGAACCGTCCGGCGTTCCCGACCACGGCGTACTCCACAAGTGCTCCAGGCCCGCGTCCTCGCGGGCACGCTCTCACCCTGAGAACTCCATATCGCCGGGTGGCGATATGCCTGAAGTCAGAAACTTGCGCGCCGCATGGCCGCGCGGCGATGAATTCGCCGCGCTACGCCGCTGCGCCCGATGAATTGGGCTAGTCGGATTCATCCGACGCTGGGGTGTAGCCCGCCGAGTTCATCGGCGGGCGGGCACAACCTGGCAACGACCCAAGTTTCTGGGTAGCGCAGCGAAGGGTCTCATTTTTGCGCCAAGAGATGCTTCGCTTCGCTCAGCATGACGGAGGAACGACTTTGAATAGACCCTGTTCTTTAGCGGGGGATACCCGATCGATCGGCGCTATGCTATAATCCCTTACAGTTGCGAACATTCGTTTTACTTGTGTTTACTGGATAGTGCGATGGCGAAGGGATCGTCTAAAGGCAAGGCAAAAAGCAAAGGCAAGGGCAACGGCAAGCGGCGGCCAGGTGAACCGTTGATCCGCCTGACCCTGAACCAGAGGCTCGACATCCTCGGCCTGGCGCTCGTCGGCATTGCGGGCATCACGATTCTGGGTTTTCTGTCGCCCAACCGGACGGATCCAATCAGTGCCTGGCTGACCTGGCTACGCACGACGTTCGGCCTGGGGGTGTTCATCGTCCCGGTTGTCATCGGCGCGGTGGGTCTGTGGCTGCTTCTGCGCTCGTTCGAAGGCGTGCCTCGGCCTCACGGCGCGCAACTGGTGGGGTTTGGCCTCACGTTCTTGGTTGCGTTGGCGACGCTGAGCTGGATCGATGCCTCACTCGAACGCGGCGAGGGCTGGGGCGGGACGGTGGGCGATTGGTTCCAGCGCCTGGTGTCGAGCGCGGTCGGCGATACGGGCGGCGTGATCGTGTTGGCCGTGTGGTGGTTGTTGGGGATCGCGCTGCTGTTCGACGTGTCGCCGAGCGAGATGGCCGTTGGGCTAGCCCGCATCGCGCGATCACTGCGGCGCGAATCAGCGCAAGGCTACACAATCAACCAGCCGATGAAGGCCGATACGGCGCGATCGGCTCTGCCCAAAGTGATCGGAGGCACGACCGATACGGCCCCACTGTCCACGCTCCGTACGGTCGATGTTCCGCGCAGGCCTGCGCCCGGGCCCGATCGACCGGTGGCGGTGCGAGCGTCGCCCGCCGCGCCGGCAGCCGAGCCGCCCAAGCCCGGGCCGGCGAAGCCGGAGCCGATGGAGACCGAACCCACCGGCCCGATCTTCCCGCGCATCATCGGTGGCGGGCAGCCGTGGCAGGTGCCGAAAGTCACCGACGTTTTCATCGCCGGCAGCGAAGCGCCGATGACCGAAGACGATATTCGCCAGAAGGTGAACGTCATCGAAGAGACGCTGCACTCGTTCGGCGTCGAAGGCAAAATCGTCGAGGTGAACCGGGGACCGGCGATCACACAGTTCGGCGTGGAGCCGGGCTTCATCAATCGCGCGGGCAAGCTCACAAAGGTCAAAGTCAGCAAGATCAGCGCGCTGGCCGACGATCTGGCGCTGGCGCTGGCGGCCAAGAGCATCCGCATCGAAGCGCCGGTTCCGGGCCGCAACATCGTCGGCATCGAAGTGCCGAACGGCGAAACATCGATCGTGTCGCTGCTTGACGTGATCGAGAGCGAAGCCTTCCAGCGCATCGGCTCGCCGCTGCGCTTCGCGCTGGGGCAAGACGTGGCCGGCCAACCCATCGCCGCCGATCTGGCGATGATGCCCCACCTGCTGATCGCGGGCACGACGGGTTCGGGCAAGAGCGTGTGCGTCAACGCCATCGTCTCGTGCCTGCTGGCCTTCAACACGCCCGACGATCTGAAATTCCTGATGGTCGATCCCAAGCGCGTCGAGCTGACGCTGTACAACGGCATCCCGCACCTGATCGCGCCGGTCGTCGTCGATCTGGAGCGCGTGATCGGCGTGCTGAAGTGGGTGACCAACGAGATGGACACGCGCTACAAGAAGTTCGCGCAGGCGGGCGCGCGCAACATCGTCGATTTCAACGCGCGCGTCGCCACGGACGGAGGCGAGCAGAAGCTGCCCTACATCATCGTGGTGATCGACGAGCTGGCCGACCTGATGATGATGGCCCCCGACGAAACCGAGAAGATCATTTGCCGCCTGGCGCAGATGGCGCGCGCCACCGGCATCCATTTGATCATCTCGACGCAGCGACCCAGCGTCGATGTGGTGACCGGCTTGATCAAGGCCAACTTCCCGGCGCGCATTTCGTTTGCGGTAGCATCCAGCATCGACTCGCGCGTCGTCATCGATACGACCGGCGCGGAGCGGTTGTTGGGACGCGGCGACATGCTGTTCATCTCGCCCGATTCGGGTGTGCCGCTGCGCGTGCAGGGTTGTTATGTGTCGGACATGGAAGTACACAACATCGTCCGTTACTGGAAGGGCGTGCGCGGCGCGGAGACGACGCTCGCGGAGCGCGTGCCCGCCGACACGCTGCCCATACACCAGCCGCCGTTGTTCGACGATTTGCCCGAAGCCGACGAGAGCGGCGAGGGTGTGGCGGAAGACGATTTGCTGGGGCGCGCGATCGAAGTGGTGCGCTTGCAGCGGCGAGCGAGTATCTCGCTGCTGCAGCGGCGCTTGCGCATCGGCTACACACGCGCGGCCCGGCTGATCGATTTGATGCAAGAGAAGGGCATCGTCAGCGCGGCGGAAGAAGGCAGTCGCTGGCGCGAGGTGCTGATGGATGGACCGCGCTAGAACGACCTAACCCCCGTCCCCTTTCCCGATTCGGGAAGGGAGTGCAGGGAGATAGGTTTGAATTACATTCTCTTGCCCGAACGCTCCTTTTGCACTATAATCTCAGCAGATTCCCCGAGCTGCCTTTCCAGACATACCATGTCTGACATCCCCCGCGATAGGAGGTGATCCGCCCGAAGGATACGCTGTGTGTTTGCGTCCGCCATTCCGTTTCCGCCACCTCTGTTGGATGCTATGTGCACACGCAAAGGAGAAGAGAGACCCCATGCGTAAGTTTTCTATGCTGTTGACCCTGCTGCTCATCGTGGCTGTTGCCTTGCCGGTCGCGACGTTGGTTCCGGTTGCTGCCGCACAAGAAACCGCCCCGGACTGCACCCAGCCAGACGTTGTCTGCGTAGGTCTCGTCACCGATGTGGGTAAGGTGGATGATAAATCCTTTAACCAGTCCGCTTGGGAAGGCCTGCAGAAGGCCAAAGCCGATGGCGATGCCGACTGGATTCAGTACATTGAGACCACCGACTCGAAGGACTATGATAAGAACATTGCCACCTTCGCAGACGCGGGCTACGATGTGATCGTGACCAGTGGTTTCAACCTGACCGATCCGACTTACGCGGCTGCCAAGAAATACCCGAACATTGTTTTCCTCGGCACGGATCAGTTCCTGTCGAAGGACGATAACCATCCTGATTGGCCGCTGCCCAACTTGGTTGGCCTGGTATACAACGAGGATCAATCGGGCTTCCTGGTGGGTGCTTTAGGTGCCATGCTGTCCAAGTCGCACAAGCTTGGCGCAGTCGCCGGTACCGATGCGGTTCCGCCCGTCTGGCGCTATGGTGAAGGCTATAAAGCCGGCGCGGCGTATGTAGATGCAAAGCGCGGTACAAAGACTGAGGTCACTGTGGTCTATCACAGCGATGTCGGCTTTGACAAGACCTTCACCGATCCGACCTGGGGCGCCGATACGGCGAACTCTATGATGGACAAGGGTGCCGATGTGATCTTTGGCATCGGCGGCAAGACTGGCAACGGTGGGGTCATTGCGGCAGCCCAGCGTGGTCTGTATGGCGTTGGCGTGGATGTCGACCAGTACCTCACTCTGCCTGAGGCGCAGAAGCAACTGATTACCAGCGCTTTGAAGCCGATCACTGCCCCTGTCGCCGACCTGATCAAACAGGCCAAGGCTGGTCAGATTGAGGGTGGTCTGTTTTTCGGTACGGCGGGCTATGCTCCCTATCATGATCAGGCGAGCTTAGTTCCAGCGGATGTGGATGCCGAGATGCAGGCGATTCTCAAGGGTCTGACCGATGGCACGATCAAAACCAATGTGCCTCCGGTGAAACCCGCTGAACAGGCCGGCGGCTTGGGTACGACGACCTTGCTTATCATCATCGTGGTTGTGGTGGTCGTGTTAGTTGCGGTTTTCCTTTTCCGCCGCCGTAAGAAATAGATGTTTCCGATTTCCATCAATAAAAAGTGGCGGCGCTCAGCGCCGCCACTTTTTTGCTTTTAAATTCTGCATGATAACGTTTCTTCCTTCTTGCTATATAATACAGGCATCTACGCTCAACTAAAAACTGTATTAAGCCGTAGAAGAGGCTACAGAGAGGTCTTGTAGCGTCATAGGATTCTTGGCGTCTACGCTAGAACCAATCTTAGTGCAGTCCCCAATAGCTCAATTCGGTTTGCGTCCCTGCGGGATACTTTAACCGGAATAACTGCTGGTTGCGTTTCCATGGAGTAATCACTAACTCACCTTACGCAGTCGGGCAGGATTTTACCGCAGAGGGCGCGGAGAACGCAGAGATTTGCCAGGAAATCCACTCTGCGCACTCTGCGTTCTCGGCGGTAAAATGGTCTTTTGCGTAAGGTGAGTCACTAATGATCTGCTCAGGAGGTATGTGCGATGCAGAATTCCGACGAACAGGGACTCACTAAGAACTTAAAACGATTGTTGTATTCCCTGCTTGTGCCCTTGCTGGCTATCCTGACATCAATTATTCTCGGGGGTCTCATTATCAAAGCAGTCGGCGGTGATCCCATCGCCGCCTATCAAGGCCTATTACAGGGGGCCTTTGGCTCACCCCAAGCATTGAGTGAAACGGCGGTGTGGGCCACTCCCTACATCTTCGCAGGATTGGCAGTGGCAGTGGCCTTCAAAGGTGGACTGTTCAACATTGGCGCGGAAGGCCAACTGGCGCTTGGCGCGGTCACCGCCGCATTGATTGGCTACGCTCTGCCCGGCTGGCTTGACATGGATATTCCCGCGTTTATTCACATTCCATTGGCAGTGGGTTTGGGAGTGCTGGCCGGAGCGCTGTGGGCCGCTATTCCGGGCGCGCTCAAAGCATATACTGGCGGACACGAAGTCATCAACACGATCATGATGAATTATATTGCTCTCAACATCACCTCGTTCCTGCTCAACGGGCCGATGAAAAATCCTGATCCACTGAATCTCTCTGCTCGCACTCCGGATATTGCTGTCAGTGCGCGCATTCCCCCGGTCTTTCCTGACTTACGCATCCACTGGGGCTTTGTGGCGGCCTTGCTCATCGCCGTGCTGATGTGGTGGATTCTCTGGAAGACAACCCTGGGCTTTGAAATCCGCACTGTTGGGGCCAACCCGGACGCGGCCCAGTATGCCGGCATTGATGTCAAACGGATCATCGTACTCAGCATGGCCATCTCCGGTGCCCTGGCCGGACTGGCCGGCGCAATCGAAGTGACGGCCCTTAACTATCGCCACGAACTTGGGTTTTCCATCGGCTATGGTTTCGACGCCATTGCCATTGCCCTGCTTGGCAAAAGCAATCCTCTGGGCGTCGTACTGGCCGCGATCTTGTTCGGTGCAATGCGCAACGGTGCGACCCGTATGCAGTTCCTGACGCAGATCCCGGTTGATATCATCTCGGTTATCCAAGCCTTGATTCTGTTATTCGTTGCTGCAGATGCCATCATTCGTTTCATCTACCGCATACGCGTCCGTGAGGAACGGGTGGTGTTGACGCGCGGTTGGGGCGGTTAGGAGGAAGCATGGACCGGCGACGATTTGGTATCATCGTGCTGATTATTGCCATCATGTTTAGCATTGTCGTGCTGATCGGTATAACACAGAATCCTCCGCTCGTGATCATCACCAGCATGATGGCGACCACCATTGCGGTGGCCACTCCGCTGACGCTTGGCGCACTTTCTGGCATCTATTGTGAGCGGGCCGGCGTAGTCAACATCGGCATTGAGGGCATGATGCTCGGGGCGGCCTTCTTTGGCTGGCTGGCTTCGATTTACATGAACAGTATCTTCCACTTCTCTACCATGCCGAGCTTGATCGCCGGCGTGATTGCGGCTGCTCTGAGCGGTGGGCTGTTTGCCCTGCTGCACGCCATCCTCTCGATTACCTTCAAAGTGGATCAAATCATCGGCGGAACGGTGATTAACATCCTGGCTATCGGCATCACCGGCTTCCTAAACCGCCAGTTGTTTTTTGAGAGCGGCAGTGTTTTCGGCGGGGAGGTCCCGCACTCACCGGGCGTCTTGCCAAGCATCCATGTCCCGCTTCTAGCAGATATCCCCATCTTCGGCCGCATCTTCGATCAGCAGCCTATCACCGTGGCCGCTGTCATCCTGGTCATCTTTACTCATTTCGTATTATTTAATACCCGCTGGGGCCTGCGAACACGAGCGGTTGGCGAACACCCTAGGGCAGCCGATACGGTCGGCATCAATGTGGTGCGCATGCGTTATATGAATGTGCTCATTGGTGGTCTCATCGCCGGGCTGGGTG
Source organism: Anaerolineae bacterium (assembly GCA_036514635.1). Taxonomy (GTDB): domain Bacteria; phylum Chloroflexota; class Anaerolineae; order Fen-1058; family Fen-1058; genus DASSFZ01. The sequence continues at coordinate 15,418 of DATBWU010000173.1, forward strand.
GGGCGTACTTCACCCTTCAGTCCGTTTCCTCGTTCGAGCCGCTGATGACTAATGGGCGTGGGTTCATCGCTTTGGCAGCTATGATCTTCGGCAACTGGACGCCATTCGGGGCTTGGGCCGCTGCGCTCGTTTTCGGCGCGGCGCAAGCCCTTCAGATCAACCTGCAATTCTTCCGGGAGTTGATTCCGCCCGAATGGGCATTTCTCCAGAATTCCTATTTGGTTGGCCTGGCTCCCTATATCCTGACCATGCTGATCCTAACTGGCCTGATCGGCAAAACCATCCCGCCCGCTGCTGACGGCAAACCCTACGAGAAATAGGAAGCCGCTATGCCAGACAATAACATTGTCCTCGAAGCCAAAGGCATCACCAAGAAATTCCCTGGCGTTCTTGCCAACGACCGTGTAGACTTCGACTTGCGCAATGGCGAAATTCACGCACTGCTTGGCGAGAACGGCGCCGGGAAAACCACACTCATGAACATCCTGTATGGCCTATATCTCCCTGATTCGGGTGAGATCCGCGTTAAGGGAAAGGCGGCTGCCATTCATTCCCCGAAGGATGCCATCGCCTTGGGAATCGGTATGGTACACCAGCACTTCATGCTCATCCCGGTCTTCAGTGTTGCAGAAAACGTCATGCTCGGCGACGAGACCGTGCGCCGCGGTATGCTGGACGGTAAAACGGTCGCGGCGAAGGTCAAAGATCTTTCTCACAAGTACGGTCTGGACGTCGACCCGCAGGCATTGGTCGGGCAGCTACCCGTCGGCGTGCAGCAGCGTGTGGAGATCGTCAAAACGCTGTATCGCGACGCTGAGATCCTTATCCTGGATGAGCCCACCGCGGTGTTAACGCCGCAGGAAGCCGACGACCTGTTCCGCATCATGCGCGAGCTGACCAAGCGCGGCGTGTCAATCGTCTTCATTACTCACAAACTGAAGGAAGTGCTGGCTGTCGCCGACCGGATTACCGTCATGCGCGTCGGTCGGGTGGTCGGAACGACCAAACCCGAAGAAACCAATGAGGCTGAACTGGCTTCAATGATGGTCGGCCGCAAAGTCATCTTGACTGTCCAAAAAGACGCAGCGAAGCCTAAGGATGTGGTACTCCGGGTCAAGAATCTGCACGTGCAGGATGACCGTGGATTGGATGTGATACGCGGCGTCTCATTTGAAGTACGTGCTGGTGAAATCCTGGGGATTGCCGGGGTGCAGGGCAACGGCCAGACACAACTCGCTGAGGCGCTGACAGGTCTTCGTCCGGTAAAGAGCGGCAAATTCATCCTGGCGGGCAAGGATGTGACAGACAAATCGCCACGTCCCATCACCGAGACTGGCCTGGGCCATATCCCCGAGGACCGTCAGCGGCACGGCCTGGTGCTGTCCTATACAGTAGCCGATAACATGGTATTGTGCAGCTACTATCTGCCGCCCTTTGCGCGCGGCGCAATCATCCAGCAAGATGCGGTGGACTCCAATGCTCGCAAACTGATCCAGGAATACGACGTACGAACGCCATCCCCGTATGTACCGACCTCCAAGCTCTCCGGTGGGAACCAGCAGAAGGTCATTGTCGCGCGTGAACTCAGCCGCCCAGTCAAACTGCTGGTCGCCTCGCAGCCGACTCGCGGCTTGGACGTCGGCTCGATTGAATACATCCACAAAGAGATCGTCGCCATGCGCGATCGCGGCCTCGGTGTGCTGCTCATCTCGGCCGAACTGGACGAGATCATGGCCCTTTCCGATCGCATCGCGGTGATGTATCGCGGGCATATCGTGGCGACGATCGGGGCGGAGGCGGCCACGCGCGAGCAGCTTGGCCTGCTGATGGCCGGTGTCGCGCTGGCGCCCGCCGAAGCGTCGCCTACGGTGGCGATATCTGACCCGTAGCTCCTGTCTCGCCGACACGACATGATTGAGTCGCTAAGAGGGCACACGCTGCGTTGAAGATGGCGTGCTCTTAGCATCCCTGTGTGAAGATGCCGACTACCCTCTCCACACCTCGCGGCACGATCACCATCCGCCCGGCGGCGCTCGACGACGTAGAAGCCTATCGCGACCTGCGGCTCGAAGCGTTGCGCTTGCATCCCGAAGTGTTCGGTTCGGACTACACGTCGGATTTGGCCGAGCCGATGGCGCGCTGGGCCGACCGCATTCGCCGGAGTACAGGCGAGGGCGAGGGCATCATCTTTTTTGCCGAAGCGGGCGGTCGCCTGATCGGCATGACGGGTGTGGTTCGCGGTTACATCCCGAAAGGCGCGCACAGCGGCACGATCTGGGGTGTGTTTGTCCGGCCGGAGTGGCGTGGGCTGAGGATTGCCGATGCGCTGATCGACGCGTGTATCGACTGGGCGCGGGCGCGCGGGGTGCGGCTGGTCAAACTCGGCGTGGTGACGACGAATACACCCGCGATTCGATGTTACGCCCGTTGCGGCTTCACCGTGTACGGCGTGGAGCCGGAGGTGATTCACGCCAACGGGGCCTATTACGATGAGTTATTGATGGTGAGACGATTGTAGTCCTCGCTCACCTTACGTACCAGAATTATTTACCGCAGAGAGCGCTAAGGACTTGTCAAGAAATAACTCCGCAGATTGTCATTCTGAGCGCAGCGAAGAATCTCTGCCCGACAAGCCGAGACCCTTCGCTTCGCTCAGGGTGACATGCGGACTAATTCTTTGACGGCTCCTAAGGACGCAGAGGTTTCAAATTCCTCGGCGCGCTCAGCGGGCTCTGCGGTGAGAAATGCGTAAGGCGAGATCCTTATTCGTACCTCAGCGCTTCCAGCACATCCATCTGCCCCGCTTGCCGCGCCGGGGCGTATGTCGCCAGCGATGCGGATAGCAATAGCAGCACCAGCGTGAGGATCACTTCGCCCGGCGCGAGCGTGAAGCGCACCGCGAACAGGTGCTGCATCGTCAGCGCGTTGGCCGTGTTGTTGTACATCCCCATCGGCACGGCCAGAACGCTCGTCATGATCACCAGGATGATCGTCTCCAGCAAAATACCGGCCACGATTTGTCGCCTGTGCAATCCCAGCGCGCGCAACATCCCCATCTCGCGCCGCCGATCCAGCACGTTGATGACAAGTGTGTTGCCGACGCCCAGCATCAAGGTAGCCCACAACAGCAGGGACATGATCTGCGACACGCGCACGATGTTCTGGATGGTGTTGCCGAACGCGGCGCTCAAGTCGGCGGGCGTGAGGACAATGATGCCGCTCTCGGCGTACTCATCCTGAAGCGCGCGCCGCTCGGCCCCTGCGTCGCTGCCCGGCTTGAGCTTCACCAGCAGGCGGTCGATCCGTTCATCGTGCCACAGGCGCTGGTACACCGCGCGATCCAGGATCAGGCTGACCTCGCCGGGCTTGGCCGGCTCAATCGCGCCGAGCACCGTGCCGACGATCTCGAACCGCGCCGGACCGCTGGGCGTGTCGAGTGTCATGAGGTCGCCCACGTTCACGTTGCGCGCGAACGCGGCGAAGCTGGATAAGATCGCCGCCGGATGCTTCTGGTCTTGAAGGCGAAGATAGGCCGTCGCTTCGTCGCCGGTGTTCCACAGGAAGCGCGCGCCCTGCGCCCGGAAGCCCGCCACGTCCAGCGCGCGGATGTCGACTGTGCCCGCCTCGGTGTCGATCGACGTGATGCGCTCGGCGACGACGGCGGCTACGCCAGGCCGCCGGGCGATCCGCGCCGGAAGCGAATCGGGCAGGCCGAGGATCGGCTTGAAGGGCGTCGCGCCCGCGCCGCTCACGGTCAGGTCCCACGTGTTCTCGCTGGCGTTCCACTCGTCGACAAAGTCACGATAACCCAGGTTGGTCGAGCTGGTGACGACCGCCGCCCACGCGCTGACCAGCAGCACGATCGCCGTCGAGGTCATGCGCTTGGGGCGCTTCGTGAGATTCTCGGCGGCGAGCAGGCCGGTCACGCCGATCAATCGATGCATCAGCCCCGGCAGCACGCGCCCCAACGCGACGAGAAGGCTCGGCAGAAGCAGAATCACGCCGCCAACCATCATCAGCTCCACGGCGATCACCGGCGGCAGCGCGACGAGCGGCGGGATGCGGTTGCGGATCGCGGCGTAGATCGGCAGGCCGGTCACCGAGATCGTCAATATCGATATTGCCACGGCGACCCGCAGGCGATTGATGCGCATGAAGCCCGTTTCCGGCCGCGCGCCGGCCAGCGCCTCGACCGGATCGACACGCGCGGCGGCGCGGGCCGGAAGGACTCCGGCCAACACAGGGATGCCCACACCCGCTGCCAGTGCGATGAACGGCAGCCAGCCCGGCACGTCCGGCGTGATCGTCGAACTCAGCGCGCCGGAGAACAGGCTGCCGAGATCGAGCAGCCGGCTCGACGCCTGCACCAGCGCATACCCCAGGCCGATCCCGGCGGCCGATCCGATCAACCCCATCGCGCCCGATTCGATCAGGAACATCCGGCGCACGCCGGCCCGCGACAGGCCCAGCGCGCGCAGCACGCCAATTTCGGTTCGGCGTTGAGCGACGGCCACGGCCATCGTGTTGTACACCAACGTCGAGCCGAGGCCCAGAACCATGAAACTGGCGAAGGCCATGATGAAGTTCACGATCGCCTGAATCTCGTCGAGCGGGCCGCTGCGCGCCTGCGGGATGTCCACGTCGAGGTCGCCGGGCAACGCGCGGCGAAGGCGCGAGGCCACTGCATCGCGGCCGGCTCCCGGCTTCAGCGTGAGCGCGATCGAGTCGATGCGGTCGTCGCCGCGCAGCGCCCGCGCCTCTCGCAGGCGCGTCACGGCCATGTCGCCGCTGTTGATCTGTGCCACGCCGCCTGCGGCCAGCAGACCGACGACTATGAAGCGGCGCGATCCGCCCGGCGCGATCAGCGTGACGCGCTGGCCGACGCGAATGTTCTGCTCGTGCGCGTACGCTTCCGCCAGCAGCACCTCGCTCGAACCGCCGAGGAAGCGTCCCTCCGCCAGATGATACGTGCGCACATCCCGATCGACCGCCGGATCGACGCCGAGGATCGCCAGCGGCTCGGCTCGACCTGCCAGCACGCCGACCGCCTGCGCCAGCGGTGCGGCGATCGACACACCCTCTGTCCCGCGTGCGATTCTCAGCGCGCGCTCGCCGAAGCCTTCCACCGGGCCGCGCACTTCCAGCTCGGCCCGCCCGGCCATGTCGTCGATGGCATCCTTCAGCGACTGCGCGATCGAGGCAGCCAGCGACGGCGCGAAGATAAACGTCGCCACACCGGCGACGATGCCCAGCAACGTCAGCAGCGTTCGCAGCTTGTGGCGCCCGATGTGGCGCAGGCTGGTAAACAGAACGAGGTAGGCCGAAGTAAGCATGGTTGATAAGGGGACACGGACAAACACGGATGAACACGGACAGGTTCTTAATCCGCGTTTTCCGTGTTCACACCGCACCTGCGCGCACCGCAGGTGGGTGCAGGTGTCCGTGTCCAATTACTTGCCCGTCACTCAGCGTGATTGTTTGGTCGGCGTATGCCGCCGCGCGCGGATCGTGTGTGACCATGATCACCGTGCGGGCCTGATCGGTGACGAGCGAGCGGAGCAGGTTCAGGATGTCTTCGCCAGTCTTGCTATCCAGGTTGCCGGTCGGCTCGTCGGCCAGCAGCAGCGGCGCTTCGTTGACCAGCGCCCGCGCGATGGCGACGCGCTGCTGCTGCCCGCCGGACAGTTCGTCGGGCCGGTGCGCGGCGCGATCGCTCAGGCCGACCAGGGCCAGCATCCGCGCCGCGTCCTCGCGCGCCGGGCGCATCGGCTGGCCGTTGATCAACAGAGGCAGCGCCGCGTTCTCCAGCGCATTCAGCGTCGGCAGCAGGTTGAACGACTGAAAGATCAGCCCGATCTGCCGGCGTCGGAACGACGTGAGCTGCTCGTCGTTCATAGCGCTGATGCATTGCCCGTACACCGTAATGTCCCCCGAAGTCGGGCGGGCCAGCCCGGCGATGAGGTGCAGCAGGGTGCTCTTGCCTGATCCGGATGCTCCCGTCACCGCGACGAACTGGCCTGCGGCGATCGCCAATGATATGCCGTCGAGCGCGTTGACCTCAGCCTTTCCCTGCTGATAGACCTTCGTCAGGTCGGTGAGATGGATGGCTGTGTGAGGGGGCGAGGCGCTGACCATACTGGCTCCTGTGCGATACAATTTCGGTAACTGCTCAAAGGTCTTTGCGAAGCCCGGAGTTCTCCAGGCTCAAAAGTAGGGAAACCGGGTGAATTCGGCTGAGCGGCCAGTCGGCTTCAGCCGACTTTCATGCACTCAGCCGGGAAGTAAACTTCCCGGCGACGCTGCCGAGCGGCGCTTGTTGCCGGTGCGGGATCGTCGTGGTATAGTGTCGCGGGCGTGATTCTAACATCGTACCTTTCAAGCGACAAGAGGAGCCATGATTGTTCTGATGCGACACGGCGAAAGCCCGGTGAACGTGACGCAGACACTCTCGTGCCGACATGTCGATCCGCCGCTCACCGAGGCGGGCGTAGCGCAGGCCGGGCAGGCGGCGAAGTGGCTGGCCGATCGAGCGATCCGCCGGATTTATGCCAGCCCGATGCTGCGCGCGACGCAGACCGCCGAGATCGCGGGACGCCGCTTCGATCTCACCTACACCATCGCCGAAGAGCTGCGCGAGATTGACTGCGGCGTGCTGGAAGGCCGCAACGACGTGGCGGCGTGGGAGGCGTTTAAGCAGGTCGTCGTGCGCTGGATGGCGGGCGACCTCGACGCCGGGTTCGAGGGCGGCGAGACGGGCCGCGCCGCGATGGGGCGATTCGCCCGCTTCATGCGCGCGCTGCCCGACGGCGAAGGCGACACGCTGATCGTCGGGCATGGAGGCATCTTCGCGATTGGCCTGATGTGCCTGTGCCCCGATCTCAAGCTGACCGATGCGCGGGACTTGTATTTGTCCAATACGGCGATGGTGCTGGTCGATCGCACGCTGGCGGGGTTCTCGTGTCTCAAGTGGGGGTTGACCGAGCATCTGGAGCAGTCATCGATCATCGACGTGCCGGAGGAGGTGCGCCGGCACAGCGAATGGGGACGCGGATAAACGCGGATTCAAGGGAGGAACCATGTCTACACAAAAGTCTATCGAGCAGCAGACGGTGAAGGCCCTGTCGTGGCAGTTGCTGTACGGCAACTATGCCAGGAAGTTAGGCCCGGACGGCTGGAAGAAGATGGCCGAGCAGATCGACGTGCCGGACTTCCGGCACATGGATCAGGACGAAGACTGCCCGATGCAGCCGTTCAACGAGGCGGTGCTGTACATCGACCGCGTGGTCGGCAACGGCGATGGGTCGAAGGTGCGCGAGATCACGCGCGCGTCGGTGCAGCGTTGGGCCAGCATCTTCAAGAACCTGGTCAATCAGTTGCAAGGACGACCGCAGAAGATGCTGGAAATCTTCTGCTGGGAAGTGCATCCCTATTTTCTGAACGACGCCACGGCCAGCGCCATTGTCGAGTCGAAACCGGACGGGTTCGTGCTGCGGCTGGATAACGGCTTGTTGGAAGAGTTTAAGATCGGGCTGGTCGAGGGTTTCGTCGAGATTGCCGGCGGCAAGCCGGATGTCGTCCGGCGGCCCGACGGAACGTATCGCGTGACGTGGAATATTCTCAAAGATACGCCGCAGCCGTCGAGGATGGCGCTGTTCATCAATGCGACGCGCCTGCCCTTCCTCACCGCCACGGCGATCCCGGTTTTGCTGGGGACGATCATCGCCTGGAAGGATGGCTTCCTCAACATTCCGGTGTTTCTGCTGACGCTCATCGGCGCGAGCTGTTTCCACATCGCGCACAACGTGATCAACGACTATTTCGATTTCGGCAGCGGCGCGGACAACGCCAATCTCACGCCCACGCCCTTCAGCGGCGGGTCGCGTGTGATCCAGCGCGGGCTGATGTCGCCGAAGGCTGTGCGGAATCTGGCGATCACCTTCTACGCGATCGGCACGGCCATCGGCCTGGTGCTGGCGGCATTGCGCGGCATCGAGGTGCTGTGGATCGGCCTGGCAGGCTTCCTGGCGGGCTTTCTATACACTGCGCCGTTCTTCCGCTTCGCGCATCGCGGCGTGGGCGAGGTGTTGGTCGCGTTGGGCTTCGGCCCCATCGTCGTGCTCGGCTCATATTTCGTGCAGGTCGGCCGGCTGAGCGGCGAAGCGCTCGGCGCATCGATCCCGGTCGCGCTGCTGATCGCGGCAGTGCTGTACATCAATGAGATTCCCGATCGGTTGTGGGATGCCAAAGCCGGCAAGCGCACGCTGGTCGCGCGGCTGTCCTCGCCGGCGATGATCACGGGCTACGCGCTGATCGTGTTGGCCGCGTACGCGGCGATCGTCGCCGCCGTGCTCGCAGGTGTGATGCCGGCCGCGACGCTGATCAGCCTGCTCACCCTGCCCATGGCGTGGAACGCTTTCGGCACGCTGCGCAAGAACTACAACTATCCCTATCGGTTGATCCCGGCTAACGCGACGACGATCTTCCTGCACCTGCTGACCGGCCTGCTGCTGTTCGCGGGCTATGTCATCGGCGGGCTGATCGGGCGCATCACCGCATAGCGTGGTCTCACCGCAAAGGCGCAAAGAGCGCGAAGGCTTATCACATCTCTCCTCTTAGGAGCCGTCAGAGAATTAGTCCGCATGTCACCCTGAGCGAAGCGAAGGGTCTCGGCTTGTCGGGCAGAGATTCTTCGCTGCGCTACCCAGAAACTTGCGCCATGGCCGGCGTGCGCCCGCCGATGAACTCGGCGGGCTACTCAACAGCGCCGGATAAATCCGACTAGCCCGATTCATCGGGCGCAGCGGGGTAGCGCGGCGAATTCATCGCCGCGCAGGCACGCAGCGCGCAAGTTTCTTTCTTCGAGCCTATCGCCACCCGGCGATGTGGGATTCTCAGAATGACAATCTGCGGAGTTATTTCTTGACAAGCCCTTCGCGTCCTTCGCGTCTTCGCGGTTCAAAGGAATTGCGCGATCGGCACAATGTGTTGAAGAGCAATTCGATAGAGGTGGTCTATGCCCCATGCTCCCTCCGGCTCGCCGTCCGCTGAGCTGGTCACCGATCTCGTCGGTCGCTACGGTAAACAGATCGTGCAGGTGTTTACGGCACTCGCCGGAGCCGCCGGTCTGTTCTACGCTATCGGCTTCATCATCGTCAACGTCAGCCTGTTGAAACTGGGCGTGTACGAGACGGCGCTGATCAGCGTGGGTTACATCGCGCCGGGGGTCGCTTTCGCCATCATCTTCACGCTGTCGGCCCTGGTCTCGATCGGCACGTTCGCCGCGTGGCGGCGCATCCTCCGGATGACGCGCTGGCCCGCCCGCCTCCGCCTGGTGCTGGTCGTGCTCCTGGGCAGCGCGACGGTGATCGCCGGTGCGTACGCGGTGGGCTGGGCGATGTGGTTCTTCCTCAACGTCGCCACCGGCGTGGTGATCTGGTGTGCGGCGGTGGGGCTGGGCGCTTCCGTGCTGGCCTACGCCGAATATCTCCCCCTGGTCAATCGTATCGTCGTGCAGCGGCCTGATGCCGACGGCAATCCCCTCTCGCGGATACAGACGCGGCTCAAGTCTCCGGCGTTTCTGCTGACCTCGGCTGCGCTGACATTCGCCGGCATCCTGGTTTACGGCCAGTTCGTGTACGACCAGGTCCCGCCGGTGTTCGGCGGCGGCCTGCCGAGCATTGTGCGCTTCTTCGGCGACAAGGTGGGCGACCTCGAACAGATCGGCATTGACCTCGAGCCGGGCGAGACGAACGTGACCGAGCGCGTTCGGCTGATTGCGCAGACCGAGGATCGCTACATCGTGCGCGAGGCGAATCGCGCCATTTCGTTCGACAAGAGTTTTGTGCAAGGCATTCGCTATGAGCCGCCGGAGTTCTTCCTCGATCCGGCGTTCCTCCGCGCCTCGCGCACCCGGCAGGGCGAGCAGTTCTTCCGCGATGAGCGTTACAACGAAGCGCTGAGCGAATTCGAATTTGTGCTGAACGAAGCGTCGGATTACGTGCCAGCCCTGCAGGGCCGGGTGAAGGTTTCGCTGGCCCGCAAGGATTTCGATCAGGCGTTGAAGGATTATCAGCGACTCACCGTCGTGGAACCCGGAAACGCCGAGAACTTCTATGGCGCGGCGCGGACGACCGTGCTGCTGGATGTGTCGCTGGAGCAGGACATCCGGATCGATAACGTCGTCCACGCACTGACGCAGACTGCGACGATCAGCCCGACGCTCGGCGAGCGCGCGCGCGGCGATCCGGACTTCGACCCGGTGCGCGGCCAGCCCGCGTTCGATAAGGCCGTCTATGGATCGGGGCCTGACGCGGCGCGCTGGTTCCGCGATCGGGGCGCGCAACTCGCATCGGATGGCAATGTCGATAGGGCGATCGAGGCGTATCTGCGCGCGGTGGCTTACGCCGAGCAATATGCGCTGGAGTCGAAGAAACTCAATCCAGGCGAAGTGGCCGACCTGCACATCCAGGTGAGCGCACTGGAGTTGCAGCGCGATCCGCTATCCACTACTGCGCTCGGCGAGTTGCGGACTGCGGCGCAGGTGTCCGGCCTCAGCCCGATTGAACAGGCGGACATTTACGTGCGCTTGAGCGACGTGTATTTGCGGCGCGATCCGCTGTCCAACGAGGCTGTGGGTGCGTTGCAATCGGCGATCGAGGCGACGGGGCAGAAGGAGACGGCTTACTTGATCCGGCTGGCTAAGTTGTACAGCGCGCGGAATGAATCGGAACAGGCGCAAGACACCTACGAGATCATTTTGCAGTTGAGCACGGCCAACGATCCGAATCGGCGCGAGGCGCTGATCGGGAAAGGACGACAGGCGCTCAACGCCGGGGACTACGATCAGGCCAGCGTGGCTTTTGCGCGGGCGCTCGCCATTTCCTCGAACGATGCGGCAACGCTGTATGATTACGCCCGCGCGCTGGCCGCGCTGAACGATCCCACGACCGAAGGAGTTCTGCGCGAGGCGCTCAGGCTGGATTCCAGCCTGGCCGAGACGGCGCAAGGGGAAGATTGGCAAAAGTATTTCTCAGGCGCGGGCACGGCGGTGGCGAATCTGATCCAGGGCGCGGCGGCCGCGCGCCGGGCGCAGGCCCTGAGCGATCAGGGCGACACCGCCGGGGCGATTGCGGCCTATCAGCAAGCGACTGCGGCTGATCCTTCGGTCGCCTCGTACTGGAGGAAGCTGGGCGACCTGTTGGCTCAGGACGGCGAATACGTCGAGGCGGTGGCCGCGTACCAGAATACGTTGTCGCTCGCCAATCCCGCCGAACTGCCCGACCTGTATGCCTCGCTGGCCGAGGCTCAGCTGTCGGCGAGTGATTACGCCGGGGCGATTCAATCGTTCACGGAGTCGATCAATCGGCAGACCGGCGCGGCGTCGGCCAGTCGCTACGCGCGCTTGGCGGTCGCGTACGAACTGAGCAGGCAGTTCGATCTCGCGGCGGCCACCTACGACGAAGCCGCGCTGCGCGATCCGTCTAATGAACAGTATCCTTATTGGGCCGGCATCGATCTGCTGCGCGCCGGCCAGACCGATGCGGGTCTGGCGAAATTGCAGCCCACGCTCGATCAGGGCGGACTGCGCGTCGCGTCGACGGACATTGCCGGCCTGCGCGCCGAACCGTCTGCCGACGCAACCGTGCAGACGACGCTGACCATCGGCGCGGTGCTGCGCATCGAGGGCAACCCGGTGGCCGGTGAAAGCGGCGAGGTGTGGTGGCCGGTGCGTGATCAGGATGGCGCGACAGGTTACGTGCCCGCCGCAGGCGTCCTGCCCGCGCCGCCCGGCGTGCCGAGCATCCCGCCGATCAGCCAGTCGCCGTTAATGCCCACTCCGTAGAGAGCGTTCGGCAACTCCTGGGCAACGCCCGGCGATGAAGCACCGGGCTGAACCAGCGAAGCCTGCTGAAGCAGGCTACAGGGCGATTCATCGCCCTTTGTCCATTTAGCCCGACGATTTATCGTCGGGCGGGGCGGCGGAGCAATTACCGAACACTCTCCCGTAAGATGAAAATGACCGGCACTTCTGCCCCCTTCGCTCACCGCACTGCGCTGCGCGCAGCGCAGCGCAGGTGTCGCTACGGGGGTCTGCGAAAGTGCCGGTCACTTTCCCTCCCACGGCATCGCCGCCAGTTCCGCGACTAAATCTGCGTTGTCGTCCGGCGCAACGATGTTGAAGACCCGCGCGCCGCACCGCTCGCATCGATATACAATCTTCGTCTTGCCGCTCTTCGTCTGAAGCCCGATCGGCGTCAGAAGCCCACCGCATTCGTTCATCCGGTCGCCCGGATAGACGTCGACGTGCAGACCGGTTAGGCAATGGTTGCAGTGGTCGCGGCTGCTGCTGGGGTGGGGCGACACCTCGCGCCCGCAGGCGATGCAGGTGAAGGATTCATTGTTCTCAGTGAAGCGGGGGGATTGCATTGGGCAGGTGGCTATGCAGCGATCACTACCTCACGAACTCCCGTAGTCCGCCTAGCCAGTTTCTTCGAGTAAGCGTTTACGTCTTCGGCAACATGATTGACCAGCCGGTTGATGCTCTCGGCTGTGTAACCATCTACGTAAGTGTGCCTATTTGGACAGACTTGTGCCGGCACGTCTTTGATCGTGACCTTAGTGCCATTCACTTCATAGGTCATCTCGGTCAAACCATCGACGGTCATTTGACCGCATTCAGGGCATCTGAACTGTGTACTCATTTTCATCTTCCTTAAAAGTACGGGGCTTACGAGTCCGGAATTGGTTCCAGTCATGGCTGCTGGGAATGTACACTGTCGGAATGATTATAACGCCTTCGGCAGAGTAGTCGCAAACGACGTGAAGGGGGAGAGCGTTTGCCATCGGGCCGTAGATCAGTAGCCGCTTCCGGTCGGGATACTCCTCGATGATTTCACCGGTCAGGATGACGGCGATAATGTCTTCCGGTTCGACGCCATCTTTCCTGGCTTCGACGAGAGCGTGCGTATAGTAATACAGTTTGCCGTCTCGGACGAGGTTGCGTATTTGGTCTAGATCCATGATCGAGTCCAATAACGAAAGGACGAACGACCAGGGACGAATGCCACCATATCCTTAGTGCTCCGTCGTTGGTCTTTCGTCATGTGAGAACCTCACGGCTTAAGCGATGACGCCCAGTCCCTTCCCCACCTGCTGAAACGCCTCTAAGCCCTGCTCCAGATCGCTCGTCGAGTGCGCAGCGCTGATCATCACGCGGATACGCGCCGTGCCCTTCGGCACAGTCGGATAGACGATCGGCATGGCGAAGACGCCTTGCTCGAATAACGTCCGGCTGAACTGCTGGGCGACGTGATTCTCGCCGAGGATGACGGGCGTGATCGGCGTTTGGCTATTGCCGGTGTTGAAGCCGAGTTTCTTCATCTCGGCCTTGAACAGCCTGGTATTGGCCCACAACCTGTCCACCAGCTCGGTCGATTCTTCGAGCAGGTCGACCGCCGCCAGGCACGCGGCGGTGTCGGCGGCCGTCGTCGCGCTGGAGAACAGAAACGGCCGCCCGCGCTGGCGCAGCCAATCGACGATGACCTTCTGGCCCGCGATCACGCCGCCGACCACGCCGAAGGCTTTGCTCAGCGTGCCGATCTCGGCGTCGAGCTTGCCGTGCAGCCCGAAGTGATCGACGATGCCGCGCCCGCCGCGCCCCAGCACGCCTTCGCCGTGCGCGTCATCCACCATCGAGATCACGCCGTGCTTCTCGCACACGTCGCAAATCCTGTCGAGCGGCGTGATGTCGCCGTCCATGCTGAACACGCCGTCGGTGACGAGCAGGCCGCGCCGGTATTGCGGTAGGTGCTCTGCGATCTTCGCATCGGCGTCGGCGGGATCGCAGTGCTCGTAGATGACGATCTTCGCGCCGGACAGTCGGCAGCCGTCGATGATGCTGGCGTGGTTGAGGCGGTCGGTGAAGATCACATCCTCTTTGCCGGCGAGCGGCGGAATCGCCGCCTGGTTCGCGCAAAAACCCGACTGCACGAACAGCGCAGCCTCGACGCCTTTGAACTTCGCCAAGCGCCGCTCCAATTCGACGTGCACATCGAGCGTGCCGGCGATCGAGCGCACCGCCGCCGGGCCGACACCATACTGCTCGATGGCCGTCTGCGCGGCCGCCTTCAGGCGTGGATGGTTCGCCAGCCCCAGATAGTTGTTCGAGCAGAAGTTCAGCACTCGCTTGCCGTCGACCGTGATCCACGCGCCCTGTGCGCCGCCGATGGTGCGAATCGTGTTGAAGAGACCCTGTTCCTTCAGCGAGTTCAACTCGGTCCCAAGAAAAGCCAGCTTGTCGGGCATGGGAGTCCTCTCGTGTTAAGTGATCAGTCATCAGTGATCAGTCACCAGTGATCAGTCATCAGTGATCAGTTATCACTGGTCACTGGTCACTGAACCACTGGTCACTGAACCACTGATCACTGATCACGGGATCATCATCACTTTGCCGCTGTTGCCGCTCGCCATCGCCGCGAAAGCCTGGTCGAACTCGTCCAGGCGGTAGGTGTGCGTGACGATGGGCGACAGGTCGACTTTGCCGCGGTTCAGCAGGTCTTCCATCTGCTCCCACGTTCGCCACATCTTGCGCCCGATGATGCCGTGCACGGTGATACCTTTGAAAATGATCAGGTTGCTCAGGTCGAACTCGAACGGTTTCGAGGGCAGGCCGAAGGCGACGACGCTGCCGGCGTACTTCACCAGTGACATGCCCTGCACGATGGCCGACGGCGCGCCCGACATCTCCAACAGCACATCGACGCCCTCGCCGCGCGTGATGTCGCGCGCCTTCTCGACCAGGTCTTCAGTTTTGGGGTTGACGATGTGATCCGCGCCGAGCCGTCGCGCGAACCGGATGCGGTAATCGCTGACGTCGGCGGCGATGATCGTCCGCGCACCGCGCGCGTGGGCGATGAGCAGCGTCATCAAACCGACCGGCCCGCAGCCGGTGATGAGCACGTCCTTGCCTTCTAAGTCGGCGGCGAAGCCGGTGTGGATCGCGTTGCCGAAGTTCTCTTTCAGCACGGCGATGTGGATCGGCATGTCCTTGGGATTCTTGCGCGCGTTTTGCCAGGGTAGGGCGATGGTCTCGGCGAACGACCCGTCGCGATCGACGCCGATGATCTTCGTTTCCGGTGCGACGTGCCCCAGCCCGCGCCGGTAATATTCGCCGTGGTAATCGACGATGTGGCTCTCGGCGCTGACGGAATCGCCGACCTTGACGCGCGTCACATCTTTGCCAATATCCACCACCTCGCCGCATAGCTCGTGACCTTGCACCAGCGGAATCTGCTTGATGCGTCCCTGCGCCCAGGCATCCCAGTTATAAATGTGCAAATCGGTCCCGCAGATGGATGTGGCGCGCACTTTAATCAGCACATCCTGGGGACCGATTCTCGGCACGTCGATTGTCGTCAATGTCAGACCGGCTTGACGAGCCGTCTTCACGACGGCGCGCATCGTGTCTGTCATGTTGAGCCTCTCGGAATCGGGGTCTCGCTGCCGCAGTCAGTATAACATCCGGGCAGATCAGGGTCAATCGGTTTTCGATCCACGAAGAAACACGAAGGGGCGCGAAGATTGCAAGGGTGTTTCTTCGTGTCCTTCGTGGATCATCTCATCCGCGACTGGTGAGGGGCAAGCACGCACCGTTGATGGCGTTCGCCTCATCCGAGCACAGGTACAGCATCGCCGCTGCAATCTCTTCAGCCGCCGTGGACCTGGAAAAGTCCTTGCCCGGTTCGGCGGCGCGCTGTTCCGGCGTGACGATCGAGTTGACGACGATCAGGTTGGCCGTCGCGCCGGTTCCTTTGAACTCGTCGGCCAGCGCCAGCACCAGCGCGTCGGCGGCGGCCTTGCCCATCGCGTAGAGCGCGGTCTTCGCCGAGGGCGCTTGCGCGCGCGGCGACGTGACGCTGATGAAGCGGCCCCAGCCGTTCGCTTTCAGCGGGTTGACAAATGCGCGCACGACGTTGAGCACGGTTTTGATCAGTACGGTGTGGGTGAAGTCCCAGTCGGCCATGGGGATGTCCGCGATCAACGTGCCCCCTTTGTAGCCGCCGACCAGATGCAGCACGACGTCGACGTGCCCAAACCTTGCCAGGATTTGATCGGCCCAGGCTTGCGTCGCCGCATCGCCGGTGAGATCGACCGACGATGCCAGGCGGCGATCGTCGGGCAGGTGAAGCGAATCGAGCAGCTGAGTCAGGTCGGCCGGGTTTCGTCCTGCGACGGCGATCTTCGCCCCAGCCTCGGCAAACGCGCGCACGACCGTCGGCCCCAATCCCCCGGATGCGCCCGCGATCGCGACGACGTTATCGGTCAGCGACATGGTGTCCTCCCTGGTTATGTTAGCGGGTACACATCATAAACCCGGCGCGAGGAATTTACCAAACCACGGTATACTTAC
>DATBWU010000174.1:0-14606 GCA_036514635.1 Anaerolineae bacterium
TGCACGCGAGGGCAGGTCAGCCGCGAGGACGCGGTTGGCGAGCGTTAGATTTGCTGACAACCTTTGAGTGCACATCCGCGATCCGGCGAATGGACAGGAGTGTGAACATGTCCGGCCATAGCCATTGGGCAACCATTAAGCGCAAGAAGGGCGCGAACGACGCCAAGCGCGGCCAGTTGTTCAGCAAGCTGGGCCGCGAGATCGCCATCGCCGCGCGCGACGGGGCCGATCCGGAGAACAACGTCAAGCTGCGTTTGATCGTCAACAAGGCGAAGGCATCGGGCATGCCCAAAGATATGATCGAGCGCACCATCCGCCGGGGCGCGGGCCTGGACAAGGATGCCGCCCAGTTCGAGGAACTGATGTACGAAGGCTATGGCCCGCACGGCATCGCGATGATAGTCAAGGTCACGACGGACAATCGCAACCGCGCCGTGTCCGACATACGCCGCGTCTTCACGCGCGCGGGTGGCAACCTGGCCGAGACCGGCGCGGTCGCGTGGAACTTCGAGCAGAAGGGCTACATCTCGATTCCGGTCACCCATCCCGATCCGGACCGGTTATTCGAGATCGCGGTCGAGGCCGGCGCGGACGATGTCGAGATCACGGACGATCGGCTGGAGATTTACACCGCGCCCAACGAGCTGCACGCCGTCAGCGCTGCGCTCGACAAAGCCGGCCTGAAGCCGGAGACGGTCGAGCTGACGATGAAGCCCAAGCAGTTGACGACACTTGACATGAAAGACGCACAGTCCGTGCTGCAGGTAGTCGATCAACTGGAAGAGCTCGAAGACGTGCAGCAGGTGTACGCCAGCCTCGACTTGCCGGAAGAGCTGGTCGCCGAATACGAGGCACAGGCAGCCTGAATGGTCTTCCTCGGCATCGATCCTGGCACGGCCATCACCGGCTACGGCCTTATCCGCGAAGACGGCGAGTCGCTGCAGGCCGTTGCCCAGGGAGCCATCACCACACCGTCCGATTGGGGCCTGCCGAGGCGGCTTGTCGATCTGCACCGCCAACTGAGTGATCTGATCGTGCTCCATCGTCCTGTGTCTGCGGCGGTGGAGCAGATTTTTTTTAATCGCAACGTCCGCACGGCTCTGGCCGTGGGCCACGCGCGCGGCGTGATTCTGATGACGCTAGCGCAAGCCGGTTTGCCCGTCACGGAGTACACGCCGCTGCAAGTGAAACAGTCCGTCACCGGCTACGGTCGCGCCGACAAGAAGCAGATTCAAGAGATGGTGCGCATCCTGCTGGGGCTGCCCGACATCCCCAGGCCGGACGACGTAGCCGACGCCCTGGCGATCGCCATCTGCCACCTGTATTCTTCGCGTCTCAGCGGATTGGCATCGTCCAGCGCATAGCGAGCCGACCACCCACCCAGCCAACCAGCCATCCAACCAACCAACTATCCAACCACCCAACCTCCATGATTGCCCGACTGCACGGAACCGTCGAATCCATCCACAGAGACATGCTGATCGTCAGCGTTGGGGGCATCGGCTTCAGCGTCAGGGTCTCCGCTGCCGCGCGCGAGATTGCCACGCGAACGCGCGTGATCGATTTATTCACGCACATGCTCGTGCGCGAAAACGAAATCGCCCTCTACGGCTTCGCCAGCGAGGAAGAACTGGCGCTGTTCGAGCTACTGCTGGGCGTCAGCGGCATCGGCCCGAAGGTGGCGCTTAACATCCTGTCCAGCGCGCCGCCCGAACGCCTGCGCCAGGCTATCGCCGCCGAAGAGATCGAGATTTTCACGCGTGTGCCCGGCATCGGGCCAAAGACGGCGAAGAACGTCGTGTTTCATCTCAAGGACAAGGTTGGCGTGATGGCCGGCGCTCCCGGCCTGGCCGCGCTGCGCGATGACGACCTGGAGATCGTCGGCGCGTTGACGGCGCTGGGTTACAGTGTCGCCGAAGCGCAGGCCGCCATCGCCAGTCTGCCGCGCGACACCGGAGCAAGCCTGGAAGAAAGGCTGCGCCTGGCGCTGGCCTATTTTGCTCGCCCCTGACGAGAGTTTTCCGGCTCTCCCGGCTTTAGAGGCTGTCTGAAAAGCCGGGGGCACCGGCTTCAGCCGGTCAAAATGCCGACTAAAGTCGGCGATCCGGCTGCAATCCTCCTGCTTTTCAGACAGGCTCTTAGCGGGCAAACCCCACCAACGTGATTCTTTGGACACAGACCCGCACTGCCCGCTGCCGCAGGCAGTGGGGTAAGTGTTTTCGCGGATTGACGCGGATCAAGCGTTCTCTGACTGGTGATTGCACACAAATGCTCCAGGCCCGCGTCTCGCGGGCCGTCCGCGAGGACGCGGGCGGAGAGCCATCGGGATTTACGCGGACCAAGCGTTCTCTGATCCGTGTTCACCCCTGCACCGCACCCCGCCTAGCGCGCCCCCGGCGCTTCGCGCTCCCCTTCGGGCAGGGCGTGCGGTGCGCCGCAGGTGCAGGTGTCCGCGTTTGTCCGCGTCCTATTGTCTGGGTTGCGGCCAGAAACCGCGCCGTGACTGATCACGACTCATTCCAGGTGCGTTGCGCTTCGGTTACAGATTGAAGATCGATTGCGAGCCGCGTTGACCGACTATGTTGAATATGATATGATTCGCATCAAATCCTGGGAACGCGATCCCTTTTTCACGACTAGGACTGACCCGGCAAGGGGCAAGCATGAACCAGCTGCCCGAACCCGATCGAGCCGCACCCGCCCGCCGCAAATGGAACGTGGGCATTCGCGGCAAGATCACCCTACCCTACCTCGTCCTCACCTTTGCCGTTGCATTCGTCGGCGTTTTCATCGTCACCCAGTTCGTCACCGACTCGTTTGAGGAACGCCTTCGCAACCAGATACTGGATGCGGGCCGCGTCGCCGCCGACGGCTTCATCCGTACTGAGCGCAACCACCTGGAAATGTGGCGCATCCTGGCCGCCACCGAGGGCCTGGTCGAAGCCGCCCGCAAAGGCGACCCCTTCCAAATCCGCGAACTGATCGAAGGCCCGGCGGCCAACCGGAATGTCGAGAGTGTGTGGGTCGTCAACCCCGATCGGGTTGTGCTGATCCGGCTCGATCGAACCGGGAACGGCGCCTACGTCGAAGCCTTGAATCAATCCTTCCCGGAAGAATGGGAACCGCTGACCCATGCCCTGCGCGGCGAGCGCGACCAGTACGGCGACAAGTACTCGGGCATCCTGCTCCGCAGCGATCTGCCTGACCCGCGTCCTTTCATTTTCACCGCCGGCCCGATCCGGGACGGTGACGAGATCGTCGGCGCGCTGATCGTCGGGACTTCGCTAGAGACGGCCATCGACACCATCGCCAAGCAGGCTGTTGCGCGCGTCAGCGTCTACGACCTCAACGGCCAGGAGCTGGCCACAACCCTGCCGCCAAGCGAAGCCGACGATCCCGAAAACATCCTGAACCCTTCGAGAGTCAGCGAGATCGTCACGCGCGGCAACCCCGATAGTTCCGACCCTGCTGTTCCAATGGACAACTTGCAGCGCGGCTCGTTGGTTTATCGGCTGGCCTACGGCCCGCTGCTCATTCGCCGCGACGCGCTGGGCGTGTACTCGGTCGCGCTGGAAAGCAACTTCATCATCGCCAGCAGCACCACCAGCCGCCTGATGTTTGCCGCGATCTTCGGCGCAATGGTCGTGGCCGTGCTGGTGATCGGCCTGTCGATTTCGCGCCGCCTGGTCAAGCCGATCATGCGCCTGGTCGTCACCTCGCAGGCCGTCGCGTCGGGCGACCTGGATCAGCGCACCGGCCTGGCCGAGGGGGACGAGATCGGGGAGCTGGCCTCGACCTTCGACACTATGACCTCCAAATTGCAGCAGCGCACGCGCGATCTGGAGCTGCTGCTGCAAGCGCATCGCGAAGAGGCGCTGAAGACGCGCGCCATCCTGTCGAGCATTGCCGACGGCGTGCTGGTGTTAGACCCGCACGGGCGAATCATTCTGATGAACAGCGCCGCCGAGAACATCCTCGGCGATATGTCGTCTGACTTCTGGGCCGGCATGTTGCGCGAAACGTCGGCGCAGCCGGCCGAGCCGCCGCTCCTCGAAAGCGCCACGCCGGCTGGCACCGACGAAGTGCGCAAATTCCAGATCGACCGGCGCACGATCGCCGCGCACGCCGCGCCGGTCATCACGCCCGACGGGCACATACTGGGAACGGTCGTCGCGCTGCGCGACATCACGCGCGAGGCCGAGATCGACCGGCTCAAGGACAGCTTCATCGAGCAGGTCTCGCACGAATTGCGCACGCCGCTCACCGCCGTCAAAGGCTACAGTGACTTGATGCTGCAAACCGCCGGCGACCAAATCCCGCCGAGGTTCATGGAGTTCATGGAGATCATCAATCGTCACGCCGACTCACTGGTGACGATGATTACCGAGCTGCTCGACATCACACAGATCGAAGCCGGTTCGATGAATTTGCGCCTGGAGCGCATCGACCTGAACGAACTGGTTCAGGTGGTGTTGTCGGAGTGGCACGAGCGCATCGCCGAGAAGGGTTTGACGCTGGACGTGACGCCCGATCCCGGATCGGCCGCCGTCACCGGCGATCGCCGCCGCCTGCACTGGGCCGTCAAGCAACTGGTCAGCAACGCGTACCATTACACCGAGCCGGGGGGGCACGTCAACGTCCGCGTCGAGACCGAGGTGCACCACGCGGTGATTGCCGTCGTCGACACCGGCATCGGCATCTCGGCGGAGGATCAGCGTTACCTGTTCAGCCGCTTCTTCCGCTCGACCACGCGCGTGCATTCCAACGAGCGCGGCGTCGGCCTGGGCCTGTACATCGTCAAGGCCGTGGCCGAAGCGCATCGTGGCAAAGTGGAAGTGCAGAGCACCGTCGGCGTGGGCAGCACGTTCCGTCTGGTGTTACCCCTGTACGAAGACGATAGTGAGCCGCCCATCATCCACATGACGCAAGATTAGCGTCCATGAACCATCAGCCCAAGCGCTCCGAGCGCATCCGGAACAGCCTGCCCTACGCACTGCTCCTCCTGGCCGGGCTGGCCTGCATCGTGTTGATCGCTCTGTCGGCGGTGGGCCGGCAGGGCATCGGCTGGCTGCTCGGCCAGAACCTGCAATCCGAGCTCGAAGCCAACTACAACGAGCAGATCACGCTGACGATCCCGGCGGTCGACGCGACACGCATCGCCGAGCTGCAGGCGACCGACGAGGCAGGCTTGTTGATCACGCCGGGGCCGGGAACAATCGTGACCGTGCCGCCGGGACAGTTCACGCCGGGGCCGACGGTCATCGCTCTGATCACCGACACGCCGACGCCCACGCCGACTCCACGGCCCACCAACACCTTCACGCCAACGTCGACCAATACGCCGACCCCGACCAACTCGCCCACCCGCACGCGCACGCCGACGCCGCTTCCCACTTTCACGCCAACACCGATCACGCCGACGGCGACGAACACCGCTCCACCGCCGCCACCGCCACCACCACCGCCGCCTGATACCTTCACGCCGACGCCATCGCCGACCACAGTCAATCCGGCACCGCCGCCGCCTGCCGCGCTCTACATCGCCAATATTGGCAACGATTCGATCAGCCTGGTGTGGTCGAACGAGAGTGCCTCTGATTCGGACTTCCAGCGATATCGAGTCCTGCGCAGTTATAACAGCGGCGGGCCATATACCACCACGGTTGCCATCATACCGTTCGGTACGGTTCCCATGACCTCGGTCGCTGACAACGAAGGCGGCCTCGGCCTGGTGAGCGGGATTCCCTACTACTACACGGTCCAGGGTGAAGATACGATTCAGGCATCGGCTCCCAATCCCGAAGTCAGCGGCACGACGGGGCCGATCGCGACGCCGAATCCTACACCGATAGATTGCGACGGCAGCACGAACTGCGGTGCGGCCGGCGGGCCGCCTGGGACTGGTGGCCCTCCACCCTACGCCAGCGTTGATCCGGGTCAATACCTGATTCTCGATTTGGGGTCCGGCAATGGCATCCTCAATGGCAACGGCTACGATTTTGTCTTTTACGAGCGCGAAGCCGACCCGATACCGACCGGCTTCATCCAGATGGATGCAGTGACCGTTGAACTGTCATTGGACGGCATCACCTGGTACACCGCCTTCGCATGGAATCTGGGAAACGAAGCGCTGGCGCAAAACAGCAACGTCGCGCCGCTGGCATATTCTACGGGCGGTGTTCCTGGCATCAATCTCGAACCGAGGTATTGTGATACTCAGCCAGGTGCTACGACGAACGAGATCATTTTCATGCAAGCGAGTGGCGGTGGCCCCACCTGTGACCTGTGGGGCGGATTATGGGGAACAGCGCCCATCAACACCGGCATCGCAATAGACATCAACGGCGTCATTCCACCGCCAACCGGCGAAGGCTATCGCTACCTTCGCATCACCGCACAAGGGCCACAGCCGGCCGAAGTCGATGCGATCGAGCGGCTGCATTGAGGAAACCTCGAATCAATGTAACGGCTCACAAGCACAGCTATCGCCCGGGAGAGCATTCGGTAATTCGCGGGCAGCGCCCGGTGACACACGCCTGCGGCGGGTGCAGTGCTCCCGTGAATCACCGGGCTAAAAAAGCGAAGCCTGCTGAAGCAGGCTACTTGCCGCTTCAGCCGGATTGATCCGGCTTTTCTTGATTAGCCCGACGATTCATCGTCGGGCGACAGGCGTGAAGCAATTGCCGAACGCTCTCTCCCCGGAGTTAAAACTCCGGGCTAAACAAAGGAAGCCGGGTGAACCCGGCTGGACAGTCGGCTGAAGCCGACTGTCATGTTTTCAGCCGGGAAATTGGTTTCCCGGCGATGTCACGTGAGCAGTCATGAATCAACGAATGCGCGAAAAGAAACCCGGTTTCTCCCAGAAACCGGGTTTCTGATTTCAAGGCGTGCCAGTGACCGGCACTCCGAAGGCCCCCGCAGCGGAGCGAAGGGGGTGAAGTGCCGGTCACTTCTGTTTACGGTGTCGGCGTGATCAGCGCCGGGTCGATCGTGGGCGTGGGCGTCGGCGTCACCTCGACCGGCGGCGGGGGCTTGCGGCACGGGTCGAAATTCGCGCCGACGAGCAGCCGGTAGGGCACGGGGCTGTTGGCGTCGGGTTGCTGGATGATGTTCGTGAACAGAACCCGGAACAGCCGCGCCAGTTGCGCTACACGCGACCCCTTGGGCGTCGTCGTGTAGTCGATAATCACCGAATCTTGCCGGAAGTCGGTGTCGGGATTAGGCGGCAGGATCGGCAGGAAGTTATCGCGCTCCAGCCGGGCCACGGCCAGGTCGTCCCAATCGAGCAGGCCCGAGGCATTGTACACTTCCACCTTCGCGCTAGCCTGTGAGGCCAGGTTGGCCGGCGGCGGCTCGAACGCTTCCGCCAGCACGAGCGCCAGCACCTCTGGATTCCACCTCAAAACCTCTGCGCCGCTTTCCGTGATGAAGCCCTGGGTAACGACACTGTCAATCTGGCGCATCTTGATCGAGCGGTTGTCCAACTCGGATGCAATTCCGGCCAGCCAGACCACGTCGTTCAGCGTCAGATCGGTTTGAATCGACGCCGACAACTCGTTCCACAACTCCGGCGCTTTGCCGAACGTGCCGTTCTCGCGCGCGGCCTGGAGCAGGGCCAGTCCCAGGTTCAAGATGCGGCGCGATCGATCGAAGTCGTTGGTGGACAGGCGCGAGCGCGCGTACCACAACGCGTGCTTGCTATCGAGATAGTTGTAACCGGGGACGATCGCCAGCGTGCCGGTGATCGTCGTGCTGAGCGCATCGCTGGGGATGATATCCGACTCGCCCTCGGGCACATCGGGGAAGATGTCGATCAGGGGACATTCGGCCAGCACGCGGAGAGTCGGCTGGTCGTCGCCGGGCCGAACGGTTCCCAGCGTGTCGATGATCGCGCGAAAGGTGTTGAAGTCGATACGAATGAAGTACTGCACCTCGATGCCGAGGTTGTACTGGATGGTCTGTTTGACCAGGCCCGCTCCACCGCCGGGGAAGCCGCGCCGCTCGCCGTAGGCGTCGGCGGTGTTGAGGCGTGCATACTCGTGATTGGGAATGTACACCCACAGATCGCGCGGGATGGAGAGCAGCGTGATGTAGGTCGGGTCTTTGTGAACGCTGACCACGATGATCGTATCGTCTCGCCACGCGGTATCATTCGGGCGGCGATCACTGCCGAGGACGACGACGTTGATCGAGTCGCGCGGCAGATCGACGATCGGGGCGGGCATGGGGATGGGCGTGATCGTCGTGGTGTAAACCTCGGGCGTCGGCAGGGGCGTGACGGTATCGGCCACGCCGGGCAGAGGCGGGCGCGGCGTCGCCGTGATCGAAGGTGTGAGACTGGGCGTGAGCGTCGGCGGCGGAGTGAAGGTGTCGGTCGGCGATGGGCTGGGCGTTAGCGTGAAGAGGACAGTCGGTGTATAGGTCGCTGTCGACGTGCCGACGAGCATGGCCAGTTGAGTATTGCCTGCATCGGCTAGAACGACACCGATCAACCCCAACAGACCAACGATAATGAACACTAACAGCCACTCGACGATGGCTGTCGAACGTGACCCGTTTGATGCCATCCTGCTCAGACCATCAGGCCCGCTGGTAATTGCGCATGTCTTGAATGCTCGCCGACCGCGTCCGCGCGGCGATGAATTCGCTGCGCTACTCCGCTGCGCCCGATGAATCGGGCCAGTCGGATTCATCCGACGATGTGGTGTAGCCCGCCGAGTTCATCGGCGGGCGGGCACAACCTGGCAACGGCCCAAGTGTCTGGGTAGCCGCGCGGCGGCGAAGCGTCCCTTTGTTTCGTTCCGGGACTCGGAAAATTCGTTGACACCCCTGAAAGCCGCGCGCAGTATACCATGTGCTGAAGATCGGTCAAATGAGCAAAAGGTGGGAGTGACGTGCGAAATGAGAGGCCGAGGGGAAACAGCGTTCACGCCCACACCCCCGTACCTCAGGAAACCCTGGGGGGAGGTGTGGGAGCGGGGTTATGGCGCGGGAGCGGGCGTGGGGGTCGGCGTGGCGGTGGGGCCAGAAACCGGCGCGGAGCGCAGGCACGGCCTCCAGTTCATTCCGAGGATGATGCGATACGCAACCGAACTGGCCGGATCGGGCTGAGAAATGACATCGGAAGCGGAGACGCCGAACAGTTTCATCAGCGCCGGCAGGCGCGATCCTTTCTGCGTCGAGGTGAAGTCGATAATGATCGTGCGCTCGTATACGCGATCGGCGATGCCGTTGGCCCAGGCTCCGAAGCCCGCCCAGGCCAGCCGTTCGGCTCCCACCTTATCCCAGTCTGGATTCGAGGTGCCGTTCCAGACCTCGACGAGCGGCGCGGCCTGCGCAGCCACGTTGGCGGGAAGCGCGGCGAAGGCCTCGTCCAAAACAGGCCCGATCTCGGCGTAGTCGAGGGCGTACACGTTCGCGCCGTTGTCGGCGACGAAGAAATGCAGCATGGTGTTGTCGAGAAAGCGGCTGCGCATGTGGACCGGATCGAGCTGCGTGCCGGCCTGCGCCAGGTAGATCGCGTCGTTCAACGTCAAGTCGGTCTGCACCGTCTGGTTCAACGAGTCCCACAGCGCCGGCAGTTGACCGGCTAACCCCTGCTGCTGGATGGCATTCCACACTCCGCGCAACACGCGATGCTGGCGGCGCGAGCGGTCGAAGTCGCTGGTCGTCTTGCGCGAGCGTGCGTACCACAGCGCCTGCTTGCCGTCCAGGTGATAGACGCCCGCCGCCGGGATGTCGATCGTCCCGGTCGGGACAGACGTGAGCGCCTCGCCGCTGAGGATGTCAGTCTGCCCATCGGGCACATCCGGGAAGATGTCGTACAGCGGACAATCGGCGATGACATCGACGCCGCCGACCGCGTCGATCAATGTCTTAAAGCCGCTGAAATCGACGCGAGCGTAATACTGAACCGGAATGCCCAGGTTGTACTGAATCGTTTGCTTGAGCAGGCCCGGCCCGCCGCCGGGGAAGCCCGTTTGCTCGCCGTGCCCGTCGGCCAGATTGACGCGCGTCCACTGCCAGTTGGGGACGTACACCCACAGATCGCGCGGGATCGACAACATCGTCAGCGACGGAATCTGCGGATCGATGCTGACCAGGATGAGCACATCGGTGCGCCAGCCTGCGCGGTCGGGGCGGCGATCGCTGCCCATCAGGATGATGTTGACGGTGCTGGGACTGAACTCGCGCAGCGGGGCGGGCGGCGGCGGCGGCCCGTAGGTGACAGTGATCACGTCGGTTATCGCCACAGGCGTGACCGTCAGCGCCAGGTTGACCAGCGGCGGTGGAGGTGAAGTCGGTGTCGGCGTGGCAGTGTGGGTCGGCGTGGGAGTCCGTGTCCTGGTCGACGTTGGTGTGAACGTCCAGGTCGGGATCGGTGTCGGTGTCAAAGTGGGCTGCGATGTCGCCGTGAAAGTGGGCGTGGCGACCAGAACCACCAGTTGGCTGCGTGAAGACATATTGAGTGCCGCCAGCGCGGCAATCAGGCCCAGCAGCGTGATGATGACCAGGACAAGGATCCGGTCGATAATCCCAGGTGACGACCGGCGTGGTTCTGAGCGCGTGCCCATAGTGCCGCGATTATATGTCAGGTGGGCACACAGTCAAACGACGCGAGCACAACGAGAGGGTGACGAGGCGACAACGGACGTGCGGGCGATTATGGTCCTGGAGTCGCCGTCGGGGTCGGCGTGGGCGGAGGGGCAGGCCATCGGCCACGTGAGGGCGGCTGACACGGCTCGAAGTCCTGACCGACGATCAGATCGAAGGCGACGGGACTGCTCGGATCGGGCGAGCGGTGGATGTTCTCCGGCGCGACCTGGAAGAGATCGGCCAACGCCTGAAGCCGCGAGCCTTTCGGCGTCGTCGTGTAGTCGATGATCAGGCTGTGCGGTTCGACAGTACCGTAGCGGTCCGCGCTGAACACGCTGAACCCGGCCCACCCCAGCCGATCCGCTGCGACGAGATCCCAGTCGGCATGGCCCGAGGCATCCAGCACGTCGACCCGCTGTGGCGCTTGCGCGGCGATGTTCCTGGGCAGCGGCGCGAAGGCTTCGTCGAGGTATGACTTCAGTTCGTCGAAGTTGTAGCGCAGGACGTTCGCGCCGGTTTCCGTGACGTGCCAGGTAAGCATCGACCCGTCGACGAAGCGGCTGCGAATATGCGCCGCGTCGAGCCGCGAGGCCACGTCGGCCAGGTAAACCACGTCGTTGAGCGTCAGGTCGGTCTCGACCGATTGCGTGAGCGCGTCCCACAACTGCGGCACTTGCGCCAGCAAGCCCTGATCACGCATCTCGCCCCACAGCGCTCGCAGAACGCGCTGCTGGCGGCGCGAACGATCGAAGTCGCTGGTCGTCTTGCGCGAGCGCGAGTACCACAGGGCATGTTTGCCATCCAGGTGATACACGCCGGCTATCGGGATGTCGATCGTGCCGGTCGGGACGGTGGTGAGCAGCGTGCCGGTGATGATGTCGGTCGCACCATCGGCGACATCGGGGAAAATGTCGTACAGTGGACAATCGGCCACCACATCGACTCCGCCGACGGCATCGACCAGATGCTTATACCCGCTGAAGTCGACGCGGGCGTAATAGTGAACCGGAATGCCGAAGTTATATTGGATCACCTGCTTGACCAACGCCGGGCCGCCGCCGGGAAAACCCGACTCCTCACCATATCCATCGGCCAGGTTGATGCGCTGCCAGCGCCAGGTGGGAATGTACACCCACAGGTCGCGCGGGAACGACAGCATCGTCACAGACGGCACATCGGGATCGATGCTGACCAGGATGAGCACGTCGGTGCGCCAAGCGCCATCGCCCGGGCGGAGGTCGCTGCCCATCAAAACGATGTTGATGACATTCGGCCCGAATTCGCGCAGCGGCGCAGCCGACGGCGCGGGCATTAAAGCACTCTCGTTGAACGCAAAAGCGTCGGGCGTGACGGTCGGCGCGATCGTCGTCTGCGGTTGGGCCGGCGCCGGCGTGGCCGACGCAGTCGGTGATGGAGCAGGAGTGTTCGTCGCCTGGGGCATCGGAGTCGAGGCCGTCGTCACGACGACTACGATCGGCGCGGGCGTCGGCGTATCGACGACATCTGCTGAGACGGACGGCGCGTGCGCCGCGAGAAACGCGCTCACGGCCAGGCCGGCGGCCGCGCCGAAGATCGCGAACTGGAACAACAGGCCGCGCCGCAGCCTGCGGAGCTTGTTTTCTAATTGCGCGCGCTCGGTGTGATGGCGCGCGTCGCTCTCTTTCAGCGCGTTCTCGGCTTCGACGCGCTCGGTGATGTCGTGAATCGTCACGACGAGAAACGCATCGGCATCGGGCGGCCCGGCTACCGGCTGCCGCTGAATGCGCCACACGCGCTGCGAGCCGTCCTCGGCTTCTACCGGCTGTTCGACGGTCGATGCTTCGCCGGTATTCAGCGCACGCTCGTCGAGCGCGCGGGCCTCGTCGGCCTGCAGCGGGGTGAAGCAGCGGCCATCGGCGTGGCCGAGCAATTGCTCTTCGGCCAGGCCGGTCAGGGCGCAGTAGGCCGAGTTGACGACGACGAGGGTGTGGTCGTGGTCAACGACGTAGACGGGGTGGGGAATCCGATCGAGGATCGTTTGGAGGAAATCATGATCGTCCGATGCGCTTGCGGCGTTCGCCTCGGGCGCGTTCGAACCGACCATCGTGCGCGCGATCTCGATCAGGTCGGGCGCGAGCGGCTGTGCGGGTGGCCACCCGGGCTGGCTCCGTATGGGCGCAGCTTCGAGGACGGGCAGAGGTGGCGAGCGGCGATCAGACCCATTGGGTTGGTCGGGTGACGAAAAGAGTTTGCTCAGTCGCCGTTCGAGCGTGTCCGTTCCCATGAGTCACTCACGTTACCATTCGCTTGCACGGAACCGCCGCTCGCGACGCAGAATGACCCGCCGAGAGCGGCGTTGGGAGCGAGAGTTTGTCACTTCGCCTGAGCCATCAACTCGGCTGCCAGCGCGCGATATTCTTGCGCGCTGCGCGCCGCCGGCGCATACTGGGTGATCGGCTTGCCGAAGATCGGGCTTTCACGCAGGCGCACATCGATCGAGATGGCCGTGTTGAATAGAGCCGATTCGTATGCCCGTTTGAGCTGTTCCAGGATGATGTGGCTGACGCGGTTGCGCCGATCGAACATCGTCACCAGCAGGCGATACTTGAGGTCGGGGTTCGTGTTGCGATTGACCAGGCGGATCAGATCCAGGTAAGTGCGCAGCGAGCGCACGGAGTAGTAATCGCACGGCACGGGGATGATCAGCAGATCGGCAGCCGTCAGCGCGTTCATCGTCAGCGTGCCGAAGGCGGGCGGGCAGTCGAAGATGACCACGTCGTAATAACCGCCGTTCAGCGACTGCATTTGGGTCTTCAAGCGGAATTCGTAGCCCTGGCGGCCATACAGCACTTTGTCGAGGACGAGCAGACCGTTGTTGGCCGGGACGAGATCGAGGTTGAAGACGGAGCTCTCGCGACTGACGGAGAGCAGCGTGGCCTGATCGAGCAGCACGTCGCCGATCATACGCCGCAGCGCATCGGGGTCGATGCCGAGCGATTGGGTCAAGTTGGCCTGCGGATCGAGATCGATCAACAAGACGCTGCGTCCCTGCTCGGCCAGTGCCGCGCCCAGCGACAGGCTCGTCGTCGTCTTGGCCACACCACCTTTTTGACTGCTCAGTGCGATTTTGAGGGCCATCGTGCCGCACCTCGATCCCGCCTCACCCTCTCCCCGGCTTCGCCAGGGGATGACGGTGAGGTGTTGAAGTCCTGCTACGATTGTAGGTGAAGTGGCTCAATACGAGGGTTACAGATGAGTGAAGGTAGGATTGCTCAAACAAACAGCCGAGGAGTCGATCCTCGGCTGTGAGGCTTGGAGCAGTACGCAAGGACTAATACTCTTTCCAACAGTTGCGCAGAGCCGGCTCAAGGCACTCAGCGATCGGTATTTGGAGTGCCGATCACCTCGCAGTCAATACACTCACCATCCTTGCAGATATTTGGCCCATTCGACGGACTCGTGGGAATAGCGACCAAAGAGGTAATCGGCGGTGGGATGCGGCTCGATCGGCGGCTTGAGCAGGGCCATGTGTGCCTCGTGCAACAGGCGGCCACCTTTGCGCCGGTTGCACTGTGGGCAGGCCGTCACCAGATTCGTCCAATAATGTCCCCCGCCGCAATGGCGCGGGACGACGTGATCGATAGTGAGCCGGGTCGAGGTAGCACCGCAGTACTGGCAGCGGTGCTCGTCGCGGCGGAAGACCTCGCGCTTGGTCAGCTTGACGCGCGGGCGAGGCCGTGCGATGAAATGCGCCAGCCGGATGACGGACGGGCGCGGGAAGGCGGCTCGTGTCGTGCTGATGATGCCACGGCCATTCTCGATGATCTCAGCCTTGCCCATCAACAACAGGCCCATGGCCCGCCGGGTATCGCACACGTTCAGCGGCTCGAAGTTGCGGTTCAGCACGAGAACAGGTTCGTCCATAGTCGTTGGCCGTATAACACTCGCGGCCGGCGTCTTGACACTGGCCGGCCTGGACGGGAACGATGGCCGTGCGGTTGTAAACAGGGGCGGGCGAGTGCATCGCCGCA
>DATBWU010000175.1:0-5427 GCA_036514635.1 Anaerolineae bacterium
GCCGCTCGTGGGGCAGACGATGCTGTTTTCGGCCACCCTGCAGCCGATCCTCGGGCTGGCGTCCGAAGTCACGCGAAACGCCGTCCGCGTCGAAGTGGAGAAGGCGCCTGCGCCGCACCTGATCGCGCAGACACTATTTCCCGTTCCGGAGCATCTGAAGTTTCAACTGCTGGAGAAACTGTTGAGCGCAGGCGGCATGGACAGCGTGCTGATCTTCACCCGCACCAAGTACCGCGCTGATCGGCTGGCGAAGAACCTGGCGCGCGCGAATATCCCGGCGCGGGTGATCCACAGCAACCGCTCGCAGAGCCAGCGCGTCGCTGCGCTCGAAGCCTTCAAGCGCAGACACTCGCACGTCCTGGTCGCGACCGACATCGCGGCACGCGGCCTCGATGTGGAGAAAGTGTCGCACGTGGTGAACTACGACGTGCCGATGCAGGCTGAAGATTACGTGCACCGCATCGGTCGGACGGGCCGTGCGCAAAACGAGGGGGAGGCCTTCACGCTGGTGACGCCGACTGACGAGCGGATGATCCATCGTATCGAAGCGGTGTTGAAGCGAAAGATTCAGCGGCGCACCGTCGACGGGATCGACTACAACCGGCCGGCGCTCGTCCAGCCTGACGCCGATGCGATCCGTCGCTACGTCGAGGCAAACCGGCAGCGCGGCCCAAAGCCGGTGCCGGCGCGCAGCCGTTGAGCGGGTATTATACTGCGCGCGGTCACAAGTTGCGCCTTTTGCTGCTCAAAGCCCGCGTCCACGCGGGCGTCTATCCGGATCGACCGCGAGGACGCGGTCGGTGAGCAAAACCGCAGATTGTTCCCGCGTCGAGTATAGAATCGACGCATCGACCCCGGCGCAGTGAAGCGCCCGGCATAGCCGCCCTTGGGAATGTTTCACAACGACCCGGTAGTGGCCTCTGCGCGGCCCTTCGTCCAAGAGCACGGGGCGCACGGCGACCCACTTCAACTCCTTCGACCCCCTCCTCGACCGACGCCGCATCGAGCACATTGCCTTGCACGACGCGCAATCGCTCGTGGCCCACAGACAACTTGCTCGGGGGTACATGCGAAAGCGGTAACGACGTGCCCTTGCGCAAGTGCTTGCCCAATCAGGTGTTTCCCCGTTCGACCGGTTGCTCCGAATATGGCTATTCGCATGTATCAACCTCTGATGTAGCGATGCATGCAGGGCGGCTTCAGCCCCTGGCAGTGGGCGAACTGACAACCTTTGCGTGCACACGCCTTTCAGCGGGTGATTGCTTTTTGCTGGAACCACCTTATACTGAGAATGGATTGCAGTGAACAACCGAATGCCTCGGGCAGAGCAGGCGCACCGAGGCCACAGCCAGGGTAGAGATTGCCTTGGTGGGAAAGGCGTACCGCGCCCGCCCACCAACGTAGTGCGCGAGCGTTTTGTTGCCTGGCGCATGGCGAATCGGAAAGGCGAGTTTGACGTACACGGAGGGTGACACATGGCATGGCAAGAACAACTCAAGGCCAACTCATTGCTCTGGCTATTAGAGACTGAATCGCCCGGCGTGCGCCATCTAGCCCTGCGAGACTTAGTGGAACTGTCAGAAGACAATCCCGAATTGCGTGCCGCTCGAAAAACGGCTCATAAACAAGGACCTATCGCAACAATCCTGGCCAAGATGGATAAGGCAGGGTATTGGGCCGAGGCTGGCCCCGGTTACAACCCGAAGTATCGGTCTACTGTCTGGTCGATGATTATGCTCGCCCAACTGGGTGCGTCTGTGGAGGAAGACAAACGGATCGCCCGTGCATGCGCTTACCTCTTGGATCATGCCCTCACGGAGGGCGGACACTTCACCGCATCCGGGGCACCTTCTGGCACCGCAGATTGTCTACAAGGAAACCTTTGTTGGACGTTGGTCGAGCTGGGCTACGATGACCCTCGGCTGGAGTCTGCCTTCGAATGGATGGCGCACAGTGTCACCGGAGAGGGGATTGCCCCAGCCGACGATCGACAAGCAGCCATGCGCTACTACGCGGGCAAGTGCGGACCTACTTTCGCGTGCGGGTCGAACAACAAGCTGCCCTGTGCGTGGGGAGCGGTCAAGGTGATGCTCGCCTTCAGCAGATGGTCAAAACAGCGCCGAACGCCGGTGATCAAGCGCGCGATCAAGCACGGCGCCGAGTTTCTACTCGGTACCGATCCGGCAGCGGCCGATTATCCGGCGGGATTCAGCGACAAGCCGAGCTCAAACTGGTGGAAGTTCGGCTTCCCGATCTTCTATGTGACCGACCTGCTCCAGAATGTCGAGGCACTGGTGGGGTTGGGTTACGGCGATGATCCTCGGCTGGCGAACGCACTCGCGATCGTCCGCGACAAACAGGACGCCCAAGGCCGTTGGTCGCTAGAGTATGACTACGCCGGCAAGACGTGGGTGGACTTCGGACCGAAGAAGCAGCCCAACAAATGGGTGACGCTGCGCGCCTTACGCGTGCTCAAAGCGGTCGGGCCATAGCGCCAAGCGACGAATGCTGTTGGTTGGGCGGCGCACTCATTTGCCTACATGCCTGATGACGCAGGTGGAAAGGAACGTGAAACCTATGAGCATCGGTGTCTTCACCAATAAAGAACATCAGCCCACACCTCACGAAATCCGTGACGCGCTCGGCTCCAGACGGGCCCTATGGGACAACCTTATGCAGTACATCGCAGATACCTATCAGATGCCGGGGGAACTGACTTTCGGCGGCAAGAACTACGGCTGGAACGTCTGGTATCGTCGCAGCGGCAAAACACTGGTTTCCCTTTATCCGCAACGAGGCCATTTCGTCGCCCAAATCGTATTGGGCAGAGAGCATGTCGAGCAAGCTCTGCGCCTGAATCTCGGGAAGAACGTGAGAACCGTGCTCGAAGAGACGCCGCAGTTACACGATGGGCGCTGGCTGTTCATCAAGGTCAGAATCGGAAAAGACGTCAAGGACATTCAGCAACTACTCCAAGTCAAGAAGCGACCTAGACCACAAAGACGGGAGTGAGCGCACTTCGTTTGCTCAGGTCATTCACCACCGGACACTTTCTGGCTCAAGCGCGAATGCGATTGGGATAGTACGGTCATTCCCGTAATACGAACCACGCCGCTATTCGTATTTGAAGCGCCAGACGCCCAATCCAAAGAATAGCGCTGCGAACCCCAGTAGTATGCCGCATTCCAACAACACGCCCTCCGGGCCCTGCCCGCGCACAATCACGTCGGTGAAGCCGCGCATGGCCCAGGTGGTGGGGAAGATTTGCGCAAAGGTCTGGAAGGCGGGCGGCGTGATTTCCAGCGGCACCCACGCCCCGCCGAGCGGCGCCAACAAAAAGGTGCCCAGCGTGGTCAAGGTATCGGCTTGCCGCTCGGTGCGCGCGATGGTGGAAATGAGCAGACCCAACGCCGTGGCGGCCAGGCCGAAGCAGATGCCCACTAGGGCCAGCGCCGGCAGGGATTCGCCCCAGCGGACGCCCAGCACGTATTGCCCGAACAAGACCATCGCCGTCATCTGCACCAGGCCGAGCGTGAAGCGCCCGGCAATTTTTCCGCCGAGAATTGTCCACTTGGGCGCCGGCATGGTCAGCAGGCGGCGCAGGACGCCATTGGTGCGCTCGCTGACCAGCACGCCGGCCCCCGCCAATAGCGTCGCCAGCACCCACGTTACCAACTGCCCTGGCGAGGATTGAGTAAAGGCCAGCGGCACCTGAGGCGGCGGTTGGATTTTGCCCGACTCCATAAATTTGACGAGCACGGGCGGTTGTTGCACAGCTTCTTCGGCCACCGCCAGCGAATCGGCGAAGTATTGCGTGCGTTCGGCCTCGTCGGCAAAGGGGCGTATGACCTCCGCCTGCTCCACACTGATTTGCGCCGACCGCACAGTGCGTCCTACCCGGGCCGTGGCGGCGCGCAGTTCTTCGCGCACGGTGAAGCCCAGATTGTCGGCCTGCTGCAAATGCAAGGTGACTTCCTGCGTCTGGCCGCGTAGTAAATTCGCCGAGAAGCCAGCGGGCACGACGACAGTGCCCGTCAGTTTTTTATCGGCCACCATTTGAAGCGCCTCGGTCTCATCCAATGGCACAATCTGGATAGTCGTGGAGTCGGTCAGCAGAGCGCGGAGCGCCAGGGCTTGCGCCCCGCCGTCTTGGTCTACCCACCCTACCGGGAGGCGGTTGTCGCCGCCGAAACCAGACGTGGCATACCCGATGACGACGGTAAAGACGAGCGGCAAAACCAGAATAGAAATCCAGGCGCTGCGGTTGGAAAACTCGACTTTCAGGTCGTTGATGGCGACAGCCAGTAATTGTTTCATAGGTGATCTCACTTCACGAACTTCCTAAACCCGATCAGCGCCAGGCCGAAGAACACTGCCGTGATCAACACCAGCGCCACCAGCTCGGTCGCAACGCCGCCGAGCGCCGCGCCGTTGTGCAATTTCTGGAAGCCTTCCAGGGCCCAGGCGTTCGGGCCGATGAGGCTGATGGTTTTGAGCCACTCCGGAAAGGCGAGGCGCGGCACAAAGTTGCCGCCCGCCGCCGCCAGCACCATCACCACCGAGCTTCCGATAAAGATAGCCTGGCTGGCCGTGCGGGCCACAGTGGCGATAAACAAGCCCAGCGCGGCTAGCGCGCTGACTGTCAACACAATCAACAGCGCCACAGCCGCCGGCTCGCCCCACTCCACGCCAAGCGCGTAGCGCGTGAACAGCACCAGCGCCGTCATCTGCAAAAGGCCGGTGGCGAAAACGCCCAGCACTTTGCCGGCCAGCAATTCGCCCGCGCCAAGCGGCGCCGCGCGCAACCGCCCCAGTGTTCCAGCCTCGCGCTCGGCCAGCAGGGTGCGTCCGCCTGTCATCATCGCGAACATCAGGAACAGCACCGCCATGCCCGGCGTATAATAGGCCAGAAAGTCAAACTGTTGTTCCGCCTGAACGCGCTGACCAACCTGCTCCTTGATGACGATGATTTCGCGCGTCATGGCTTCCCGCGCCGCCTGGCTGCCGACGCGCGCCAGCAACTCCATCTCCTGCGAAACGTCTGCCCGGCCGGATTCGAAAAGCTGGCTGACCGCCGTCCGCGCCGCCGCTGCACCGGCGCTGATGAGGTCTACCATGCGGTCGGTGATAGTGCGCACAATGCCGGCGCTGAATGGCATGGCCGGATTGCTATAGACTTCAATTTCTTTGGGGTCGCCCAGACGGACAAAAATGCGCGCCGTCATGCCGTCCGGGATAATCACCGCGGCGACGTATTTCTCCTCGTCCACCCCTTGCCGCGCGGCGGCGGCATCCGGCAGTACGGTGACGGCCACCAGCTCGCGCAGTTCGTCGGCTTGAAATGTGTCCACCAGCGCCTGGCCGATTTCACCGTCATCCAGATTGACGAGCGCTATCGAGATTTGCGGCAGATTTCCGCCGCCCATG
>DATBWU010000176.1:0-13891 GCA_036514635.1 Anaerolineae bacterium
GGGGGGAGTGGGAGTAAGGGAGTTTTATCGTTGTCTCTAACACGGCCTGTGTCAGGGGCGGCGTGTTGTAGACGTGCCACTCGACGATTGGGTAACGCGACAGCGTGGCGATGTGACGCTCGCCGCTGCCTCTGGCCCACACGCGATGCAGGTCGAGCCGATCGGCGAGTTCCGCCACCACCCGCTCGTCGTCGGCTTCGGTCAGGGCGACGACATCGGCGTCGACGTGCGCCAATACGGTCGAGATGGCGTCGATGCGATCTGCGCCTCCCAAGTAGAGATTGTAGGTGAGAACGCGAAACATAGCACGACTATTTATGCGGCAACAAACTCAGCGTGCCACAGTTGCGTCGTCAGCACGCCCATGAGCAGGCGAGAGGCATCTGCATGACCGGAGCGATGCGACTGGCGCAGTCGGGCGACTTCGGCTGCATCGAAATAACCGGCTTCGCTCAGCGCCGATGGGTGCAGGCAGTCCTCGGCCCAGGCCGGCAGGCGATCGGATCTCCACCACCCGGCGTGCGGCGCGGCGAGTCCACGCTTGGGCTGGCGCAAGACGGCCTCCGGCAATCGGTTTTTCATGCCAAGCCGCAACAGAAGTTTGTTGCCGTTCGGGCTGAGTTTACAGTCGGGTGGCAGCGCGGCGCAGAATTCCCACAGATGATGATCGAGGAAAGGCGGGCGCGCTTCGATCGAGCTTGCCATGCTCATGCGATCGACCTCGAAGTTGATGAAGTCGATCATGCGCGTTTGCGATTCGAGAAAGAGGAATTGATCGAGGGGGTGGAGCGCCACGAGCGTGTTATCCGTGAACGGCGTGTACGGGCGAGCAAGAGGGAAGCGTAGCAGCCGGGCCAACTGATCGGGGCTGCCGACTTGCTGCCAGAGCGCGTAGCGCTGCGCGGGATCGAGCGTGCCGTGCGCGATGACGCGGCGGGCAGCGGCCGAGGCGCGCAGCGGTGCGCGGGCGATCAGCGCACGCACCAGGCGAGGCAGTCGCAAGAGCGTGCGCGCGCGCCGATCGCCGTCGAACCAATGGTAGCCACCGAGCAGTTCGTCGGCGCCCTCGCCGGTCAGGATGACTTTGAACCCGGCCTCGTGGCAGGCGTTGTACAGCAGGTAGATCGGCACGCTGGTCGCCGAGCATTGCGGCTCTTCAAGGTGACGTACCACGTGCGGCAGGTGATCGAAATCGGTGGGCGAGAAGGTCAGCTCGTGGTGGTGACTGCCGAGGAAGCGGGCCGTGTCGCGAGCCAGCGCCGATTCGTCGTGCGACGCGGCGGTGAATCCGATGGTGAACGTGTGGATGGGCTTCCCGCCGATCTCGGTGAGCAGCGCGGCGAGCGCGGCCGAATCGACTCCGCCGCTGAGCAGCGATCCGACCGGCACGTCGCTCAATCGCCAGGCGGCGACGGTCTCGCGCAGGTGGGCCACAAATTCCTCCGCTGCCTCGCGCGGATCGATCTGCCGATGTTGGCCGTCGGGCGGATAGGTCAAATGCCAGTACGGTCGCACCGTGATCTGGCCGCTCTCGACGACGAGCACGTGTGCCGCCGGAACTTTGTAAATGCTGTCGAAGGCGGTCAAGGGCGAGGGGACGAAACCCAATTCAAATAGCCGCCAGAGTGCTTCGCGGCTGGCCCGGACTGGCAGTTGTGGTAGCGCAACGAGGATCGGGCGGATTTCGGAGGCGAAGGCGAAGCAACCGCCACGCTCGGCGTAGTACAGTGGTTTGACGCCGAATCGATCGCGGGCCAGCAGCAATCGCCGGCGCGGCGCATCCCACAGCGCGAAGGCGAACATGCCGCGCAGCCGCGCGACTGCATCGACGCCCCATTGCTCGTAGGCGTGGACGATCGTTTCGGTGTCGGTGCGTGTGGCGAAGTGATGCCCCGCCGCTTCGAGCGCGGCGCGCAGGTCGGGCGCGTTGTAGACCTCGCCGTTGTAGGCAAGCCACACGCTGCCGTCCTCGTTGCTCAACGGCTGGTGACCGCCTTCGAGATCGATGATGCTCAATCGGCGCGCGGCCAGGCCGATACTCTCGCCGACGAAGTAGCCGGCGTCGTCCGGCCCGCGATGCGCAAGTCGATCGGCCATGTGCTGAAGTTCGGATTGGGAGAGGGTAGGGGCGAGCAGACCGGCGATGCCGCACATGCATCAGATGGGTGGTTGGTTAGTTGGGTGGTTGGTTAGTTGGATGGTTGGCTCGGCGGTCGATCAGGTGGGGGGCCGATTTCCAGTTTGCCCAGGTAGATCAGGGACTCCAGGTCTTCACTGTCCTCGGGGCTGTAGCGTGCGACTGTCTTACGGATCGCGTTCAAGTCCTCTTCCGATGCCAAACCGAGCATGCGCGACAGGTCTGCCCAATCTTGGGTTCGTGTCGCTGACATTTTCATCAGAACGAGATAGGGCAGAGCCAGCACGGGTAAGCCGGCGGCATCGAAACGAGGCTGCTCAAGCGCAGCCGCAAGCCACGGTTCATCCCCCAACAAGACGTCGACTTCCACGCCCTCTGGCGAGCGCAAGATATAACCTGGCAGAGCGAGTTCTGAAACAACTGTGTAACCTGCGGCTTTCAAGCGCTGGATGACCTTATCGCCATCGAGTCGCTCAACCAGAATGTCCAGGTCTTTCGTCATGCGTTCCGGCATATACGCACGTGTTGCAACACCGCCGACGACGACCCAGGGAATCCCGCTCAGAGTATCACGCAGATCGGGCCAGGGATTCATCGCTGTCCTCTGTCGAAGAAACTCCAGGCTGCTGCCGGTTCCCGGTTTCTGCCTGCGCAAGCCCATCTCAATCAGAATCCGCCGTTTCTGGCGCGGCGTCAGATTGCCATCGGGCGCGATCTTGGCAATGGCGGGCGGCACCGGTGAATGGCTCATGGATTGATCTTACCATCATCTTGCGGAAAGGACAGCATCGCCGTAAAGTTGCGCCAATTCTCGCCGCGCTCGTGGTACACCTGGTCGTTCAGCGTCAGCCAGGCGTGGCCGGTGACATCTCGATCGGGTTTGCCGTCGACGAACTTCGCGCCGAAGTGCAGCACCACCGGCACACCCGCCCGGCGCAAGAAGTGATAGCGCGTGAGCGAGCGCCGCAGGCACAGGCCAAGCGGCGAACGTCGATCGAGCAGCGCGGCCAGATCGGCCAGCCGGCGAATGGCCTGCTCCCGCACAGTCGGCGCGACCGGTGCGGGCGTCAGGCTCTGCAACGCCGCCGGCAGCGGCGCTTTCAACGCGGCTGGAAGGCCGTGTTCGAACGAGCGCATCTCGCGAAAGAGCACGCGCTGCTGGCGACTGATGATCAGGCCGGGCAGTGTAATCAGTGCCAGGCCGATGTGCCGCAAGCGCGTGATCACTTCACAATGTCCACCAGCCGGTCGGCGACCATCTTCCCGGCCAGCTCGAGCAAGTCGCCGACGACGACCGATACGTCCACTTGATACTTGTCACCGATGGACCTGGCATACGCGCGCAGATCGTCGATCACGGGCCGGGCTTCCTCTCCGTAGTCGCGGGTCACTTCGTCGGCCACGCGCTTCACGCCATCGACTGCCGATCGAACGATGCGGTTGTTCTTCTCGGCGAGCGCGGCGGCGTGCTGCCCGATCGACTGTTGCCCGTCGAGCCTCTCCCAGAATTCGGTCCCAACTTTGTTGAGCGAGAAATAGGTGCCGGTGTCCATGCGAATCAAGATCGCTTCACCGGCGACGTTTTGAAAGGTAACGTTGTCGGAGCGTTTCAGTCGGGTCGTCGCGTCCAAGAAGGTCCTCGCGTGAGGTATACTTGCGCCTGATGCGCTGGAATTTTCACGGTCTGATCATCGAAGGTACGAGCAATAACGCGGCGCTGAGCGATCGCTGGCGGCAGGCGTTCGCATCGCTAATGTCAAGCGAAGCCGATCCCGATTTGTCGCTTGCATTGGATGTCGTCTCCGATGTTCCGGCACGCCCGGCGGGTGAACCGCAGTATCGGCAAGGCGATCTCCTGGAATACTCTCTCGATGCTCGTGTCGCGGTTGCTCACTTTCCACGCTTCGGCCAGTTGCGTCTCGATCTGGCGAACGGCGCGACTGAGGGCCAGATCACTCCGGCAACATTGACGACTTACGGCGTGTTTGAAGACCTGATCGCCATTGGCCTGTCACCGCATCTGCGTCGGCGCGGGCTATTTCTGATTCATGCGTTTGGGGCCGCGACCCCTCACACCGGACGCCGGAACATGAACGTTCCGGCTGAGGGCATGAAGCCCGGTAAACCGGGCTTGCCGAACAGCGGTCGGCTTCAGCCCGGAGTTGAAACTCCGGGCACTGCCCTGCTCGTCGGTGGGATCGGATCGGGCAAGACGACGACCGGCATGTCACTGCTCAACGCCGGCTGGAAGTTACTGTCGAACGATTCGCCGGTCCTCACGGCCTCGACGGAGGTGCTGAGTTATCCGGGCCTGCTTGCGGCTTACCCCGATACGCTGGCTCGCTTTGAAGCCACTGCCGATGCCGCCCGCGCCGCACCGGGCGTCGAAGGCCGCCAGAAGTTGACCATCGCCGCGGAGTCGATCTGGCCGAACGTGTGGATCGACCGCGCGCCGGCACGCGCGATCTTCTTCCCGCAGATCGAATCGCGGCCCGATCACGCCGTCGAGCGCCTCACCCCTCCCGAGGTGCTTCGCCGTCTCTTACCGCACGCCGTCGAGCAATGGGATCGTGACCTGATCCCGGAGCATCTGCGCGTGCTGCGCCTGCTCGTCGAGGCCGCGCCGGCCTATCTGCTTCGGCTGGGACCGGATATCCTTTCCATACCGGCGCACGTTGAAAGCGCGATGCGTGAATAGTTTACGTTTTACTCTTCACGTTTCACTCGATGACAAAACCTCCGCCGCCGGCCCCTTGTGCGTGATCGGATTGAACTCGACCAGCCGCCGTGTCACTCGTTCGAGCAACCCGCGCAGCGGCGAGCGCGCGATCGCCCGCTTGAGCGCGCCTTCCCAATAATGCTTGAAGTAGCGATGCCGCCAGCGCCAGCGCAGCAGCGCGTAGTAGGGCTTGAGAATCCAGTGACCCTTTGAGCGCCCCACGAACAGGATGTCGTTGATCTCGCTCAATACCTGCGCTTCGGCGTCGCTGACCCACGGCGTGTTGCCGCGATTGAGGTCCATGTCGCACCAGCCTTCTTGATTGGGCGGCGGCACGTAACCCTGCGCCAGCGCCTGCGGCCACAGCGGCGTGCCGGGGTAGGGCATGTAGATGCACACCGAGCAGCGCGCTTTCTCGCTGATGTCACACAGCTGCTCGATCAAGTCCAGCGTGATCTTCGTGTCTTCGGGCGCCTCGTCCGGCAAGCCGATGATGAACGACAGATTCGCTTCGATGCTCGGCGCGTGCTCGGCCAGGTTGCGCACCCCCCATTCGATCTGCCACGCCTTCTGGTCTTTGTGCATGTTATCCAGCACCGCCTGCGACCCCGACTCGGCCCCAATGTTCACCCACTGGCAACCGGTGTCGCGCATCCACGTGACGAATTCCGGCGAGAGCAACTGCACACGCACCTGGCCGCTCCACGGCATGCCGACCTTTTCGACCAGCCGCTGCATCGGCTTGATGCGGCCAAACAGATAATCGTCGGCGTAATCGACCGCGTCGATGTGGTAGTTGTCCTTGAGCCACTGAATCTGATCGAGGATGAACGCATCGGAGTGCTGTCGCCACGTCCGCTTCATCACAACTTCGTTGTAACAGAAGCCGCAGCGGAACGGGCAGCCGCGCGAGATGTAGACCGGGATGGCCCGTCGATACGGCCCGCTGGGGATGAGGTAACGCTCGACGGGGATCATGTCCCAACGCGGGCGAAAACGATCGAGGTCTTGGATGAATGGTCGCTCGTGATGGAAGACGGGCGTGCCATCCACATCCTTATACGCCAACCCGGCGGCACCTTGCCAGAAGCGCGGCCGGTCGTCGGCGAGCATCTGCGCCAGTTCCTGCGCGGTTTCCTCGCCCTCGTTGACGACGACGAAATCAACGTAGTCTTCCCTCAACACGTCGAGCGGCATGATCGTGGCGTGGACGCCGCCCCACACGACCGGGATGCCGAGCGCGTGGACTTTCTTCGACGCCTCGATCGTCGGTCGCAATTGCGGGCCGGTGATCGTGCTGAAGCCGACGAACAGCGGGCGCTCGGCTTCAACCTGCCGCACGAATGGCTCGACGAATTCCTCGGTCTCGTGGAACAGCCTGACTTTGAATCCGGCCTGCACCAGCGCATCGGCGACGTACATGATGCCGAAGGGTGGATACATGTCGCGATGGTTTCGGAAGTTGACCAGATAGATTGTTTCGCCGCTCATTGTCCCCCCTGGCGGAGTGAACAGTCATCAGTGGGCCAGTGATCAGTGGGTCAGTAATCAGTGGTCGGTGATCACTGTTTACTGCTCACTGCTCACTGTTCACTGTTCACTGTCCACTGTCTACTGCTCACTGATCACTCTAAACCCCGTCCCTTGCGCCCGATACTTGACACTGGGAATCGTGATGCTGCACGCCGAGCGCACGTTGAGCCTGGTGTGATGGATGCTATACCCCCACGATCCGCCCTTGACGATGTGGAACAGCGGCGAATGAGGATTGTAGGGAC
This sequence comes from Anaerolineae bacterium, assembly GCA_036514635.1. Taxonomy (GTDB): domain Bacteria; phylum Chloroflexota; class Anaerolineae; order Fen-1058; family Fen-1058; genus DASSFZ01. Next base: position 6,635 of record DATBWU010000176.1, read on the forward strand.
TGCGCGTCCATTCCCAGACGTTGCCGCTCATGTCCACGCAGCCGTAAGGCGACACGTTCTGCGGAATCGACCCGGCCGGCAAAGGGTATCCATTGCGCCAGTACCATCCGGCGCGTGCCCACTCGCGCCGGGGCTTGATCAATAGCGAGAAGAAGTACGTTTCCAGCCCGACCGGAAATCGTTTCTGCCAGTGAATCTCCGGCCTGGGCGGATCATTCCCCCACGGATAGAGGCGGCCATCCGTCCCGCGCCCGGCCTTCTCCCACTGATACTCGGTCGGCAGTGTGATCCGGCGCTGCAATCGATCCGACAGCCACTCGCCATAAGCGTATGCCTCACGCTGGCTGACATCCACGATCGGGTAATTGTCGTGGCCGTCCGGGTAACTCGAAGCCGGCGCGTAAGCGCGCACCAATGTCCCCCGCCAGCCGCGCACCACGCGATACCAATAACCTTCCCAATTATATCCGGTCGCTTCTAAGAACTCACGCCAGGCCCGGTTCGTCACCGGATACTTCGCAATCCAGAACGCCGGCAAGTCCATCGTCTGCTGCGGCTTGAGTGGCGGACACAGCGCCAGCCGCTCGTAACATTCCTCCGGGCCGTAGATGAATGGGCCGGCAGGCACATAGACAAAGGATGAAGGATGAGGGATGAAGGATGAAGAAAGCCTCCCGCTCGTCATTCGTCGTGGGTCTTCTGCCACTCTGCACCGAGTCGAATCACGATTCCGGCTATCGCGCCCCAGGCAAATCTTCTGAATGTTTCGCGTGCTGTGATGTCGATTGCGCGTTCCGGTCTGCGGAAGCCGACCAATCCCAGCAGGTTGCCGATCGCGCCGATGAATGCCGCGCCTGCTGCCCAACCTCGATGGCCCCGGCTTGCCAACACTGTGCTGAGCGCTGTCCCGATCGGCCCCAGCCCGGCCCATTTGCGCGCAGGCTGCGGGCCGAGCGCGATCTTCGCGTCGCCGACGAGGCGCGCGGCGGCAGACAAATGATGCGCGTGGCTTTCGGCGTGCGCCGGGTCGAGGCGCGCGAGCGGATCGAGTTTCCGCTGATTGGCGAGATACCACGCGCCGCCTAACGCAACGATGACGCCGGCACGCAGATTGCGATTCGGTATCGATAGCGCCGCCGATAGCAGCGGCAACATCCAGTCGAGGTTGAAGCCGCGATATTCTTCGATGCGCAGATAGTAATCCTGCCCACTGGTGGCGGCGGCCAGCGTCGTCGCGGCGGCGACCTGCCCGATCAGCCCGGCGATCCAGCCTTCGATGCCGTCGTCATGCGACAGTCGATGCGCGGCAACCGGCGCGAGTGACGCAGCCGCAAGCGCCAACACCTTCGGCGTGTACGAGGGCGGGTATTGCGCTTCGAGATCGCCGCGCGCGCGTTCGAGGTAAGGCAGCGCCACCGCGCCGCCTGCGGCTGCAAGCGTGAGTGGTGCGGCCACCGCCTCCGGCGCATTGAGCACGGTGTTGAGAGTCGAGGCTGCGATGCCTGCCGAAGCCAACCCGATCCGGGCCAGATCGCTTTTCGTCGGTGCGGGCACGGGCGTTGGAACACACACGTCTTTTGAAACCGTGAAGCCATCGTGCTCCAGCGCCTCTTGGATGTGCTCGACGTAGTGCAGGCATTCCAGCGGCTCTGTCGCATGCAGCACTTTGAAGAAGTTCACGTAGCACAGGCGGATGCCGCGCTCGCGCGCCAGGTGCGCCCAGTGATGCGCGGCGGCGTGCAAATCGAGCGGGAGCATCTCCTCCGGCGTGAAGCGATGTGCGAGGACGACATTCGGTGCGCGCCGCTTGGCGGCGAACCAATCCCCTTTCTGATGGCGCGACTCGGCGAAATACACCAGCGAGAGACCTTCACGCTCCATCGCGCCGAGCGTATCGTCCAGGTGCATCTCGTGGCCGAGAATCATGTTGCCGTCGAATGCGATCAGCCGGCCGAGCGCGGCGGCCTGCTTCAGCGTCCGGTCGATCAGGTTCTTTTCGGGCCAGGCATAACTGACCGGCCGGGGCACGATGCCCAACCCACTCGCGCCGATGCGCTGCGCCGTCCCCATCTCGAAGCCCAGGCCGATCTCGCCGATCGTCGGCAGGTCGCCCGCGAAGGCGAGTGTGCTGTCGCCGATGGTTTGGGCTTCGGTGTAGGGCAGGCGGGCCGCGAGTTCGTCGGCGAGTTGGTCGGTTAGTTGGTTAGTTGGCTGGTTAGTTAGTTGGTCGGTTAGTTGGTTAGCTGGATGGATGGTTGGTTCGGAGTGGCCGTGCAGGTAGTTCCAGTGACCGACGCGCGGTGCGGATGTGAGCGGCTTCGTAGGTGCTTGCGGCGCGAGTCGCCCCAGGCCGATCAGGCGGTTCAGCGTCAACTCTGGCAGCGAGACGTGTGTCGCACCGTGATGCGCCAGCTCGTGGAGCAGGTGGTCGAACGGCATCCCGGCCCGAATGGCCGCAGAGTGCGCATCGTCAAAATCGACGCAAATGGCGACGCGACGATTGGCGTGCTCCCATCTTCGGCGGCGAGCCAGCACCCGCACAGCCGATACACTGCCGGCGACGGTGAGCGAAAGTGAGAGCAGGCGCGAAGGTTTCAAGGCACGCTTCTCGAAAGGTAGATTATGTTTTACGACCCCACTGCAAAAAGCCGGATTCAACCGCAAAGGACGCAAAGAGGTCGTTTTACGCTTCGCGTCTTGCGATCAGCTGCCATGTGTCCGTGCTGCCGATCTTGAACATCGTCTTCCACACCTCCCAACGACCTCGCCAATCAAGCGCCCAGCGCGCGGTCTCGGCGCGATCGGCGAAGCCCCTGCCGATGCGTTGCGGGATCGTCCTCAGCGGCTTCTGCTGCGTTCGGCGCAGGACGTCGGCCAGGCCGAGTCGCGCGATCTGCCGGCGCAAAGCGCCAGGCGTCGCCTCGATGAGTTCATGCACAGCGTCGGCCGGCACGGGCGCATCGAGCAGATCGTGCGCGAGTGTCAGCGCGGCCAGGGCATAGGGCGCGGCGCGTCGATCGAGGGCGCGCTCCACGAAGATCGACCAGTTGATTTGACCGGCGCGGGTCACGGCCAGCAGATCGGTCAGTTGCACCATCGACGGCGCGCCCATGATCAGGTGAAAGCAAAAATGGACGCACACGTGCAGCAGCAAATCCTCGCGCGCCAGCACGCGGCACGCATGGCCGCCGAGACCGGCCTCGATCGCGCGTTCACGCACGCCGGGCGTGATATCGACCTTCAGGCCGAACCACGACTCTTCGAGCGAGGCGTGCGGCTCGATCGTGCGGTCGGACTCGGGCGACAGGTAGGGATTGGGCGTAGCAGACTGTGCGGCAGATCGGCGGAAGGTGCTCGTGTGCTTGATGACGCCCACTCCCACGTCCGGCGATTTGTGTTTGCCGCTGTAGCCCAGCGCTTCGAGCATCGCTTCGGCAGCAGGCAATTCATCGGGCGTGAACAACAGGTCGATGTCGTTCATCGGGCGCAGGGCGGGATCGGAATACACGAGTGCGGCCAGATGCACGCCCTTCAGCGCGATCGGGCGCAGCCCGCGTTCCGCGCACGTGCTCAACACATCGCCCAACTGCCTGAAGATCGCGGCATTGCGCTGAGCCTGGGCCTGATACGTCGCGCTCAGCTTCGCGGCGGCGCGTGGCGGAATCGCTATTCTCCAGTCGACGATCTGCCGATGGAGTTGAGGGCCGAGGCCGAGCACGATTGCTCGCACGGTCAGATCGTCCCAGTTGGCCTGTGCCCAAGTACGATCAGACTCCCAGCTCGTGGGAGTCTGATGGGGGCACAGCGCACTGAGGAGCAGTTGCGTCGTGCTGGATGCGGACGCCATGATGATCACCAGAGGGAGGCGCGCTACCAGTATAGCGAGCCGGCCTGCCGGCCGGGTCTTACGGAACTACACGAGCAGGTGGCGCGTGCCACCACTGCATTAGTGGCTGCTGAAGGTGACTTGGGACAGGTCTTCGTGCCGGGTGATCTCGGGCTTGGTGTACATGTCGCTTCTCCTCGCGGGCTTGGTTTGGTAGCATGTGAAGACAGGGTAGCGCGCCTCCCTCTGAGGCCGAATGCCGGGCGAACGGCATTCGGTCGTAGCCGGCTATGTCGATCGCGCTATGTTTCCCAGGGGGCAGGATGGGTGCGAGTATAACCGCTTCAACTCGGAATGTCAAAGCCCATTCATACTACGCATATACGCAGGCTTTTGCATTCCGGTTTGGAAACGATCAGCCTTCCTCGATGCGCCCGGCGGTGACGTGCAACATCCTGGCGCGCGAGCGGAATTCTTTGCTGAAGAGTGTGGGGTCGGCCGTCGTCATCAGCGCCTGGCTCACTCGGTCGAGGCGCGCCAGCAGATACGCGCGCCGCCGGATGTCCAGTTCAGCCAGCACCTCGTCGAGCAGCAAGATCGGCCAGTCGCCGGCCTTGTCTTTGATCCACTCGACCTCGGCGAGTTTGAGCGCCAGGATCGCGCTGCGCTGCTGCCCGCGCGAGCCGTAGGTGCCCAGGTCGATCTGATCGGAGATGAAGCGGAAGTCGTCGCGGTGTGGGCCGACGAGCGTCATCCCGGCCTCGATTTCTTCGGAGCGGCGTTCTTCGAGCTGGGCGTGGAAGGCCGCCTCGGCGCGGCGCGGATCGGCGACGGCGGCGGGCACGTCGAGACGCAGCACCATCTGGTATTCGGCGGTGGGCGAGCGGGTCGCGTCGAGCGCCGGCTGATAGCGCAGGCGCAAGTCGGCATGCCCGCCGGTCAGATCGCGGTGGATGCGATCCGCGCTGCGACTGAGCGCCTCCAGCGCGAGGGCGCGCTTGAGGGTAATCGCCACGCCATCGGCCACGAGTTGATCGTCCCAATAGGCGAGTTGATCGGGATCGCCGCCGGTCTCCTGGAGCTGCTTGAGCAGCGCGTTGCGCTGGGCCAGCACGTCGGCGTAACGATCAATGGCGCGGATGTAATCGGGATCGATCTGCGACAGGACGTTGTCGAGGTAGCGGCGGCGCTCGCCGGGCGAGTCGCCAACCGTGTCCACATCTTGCGGCAGAAAAAGCACGACGTTCATCTGCCCGGCCAGATCGGCGGCGCGGATGGCACCGCCGCTGACCCTGATTTGCTTGCGGAAGCGATAGCCGTCGGCGGTGTTGGCGCGTTCGAGGAGCAGTGTCATTTCGATGCGCGCGGCGCGATCGGTGCGCGACACGTCGCCGACGAGGCGCGCATACGGCGTGAGGCCTTCCTCGCCAGCCAGCCAGTGGATCAACTGGCGGTCGCTGGAGGTATGTGGCGACTTGGCTGTGGCGAGGTAGTATACCGCTTCGAGCAGGCTGGTCTTGCCTTGTGCGTTGTCGCCATGAATCAAGATCGGGCCGGCGGGCAGTTCGAGTTCGAGCCGGGCATACGCGCGGAAGTTGGTGAGCGAGAGATGGCGCAGGTACATGTGAGCCGCTGCAGAAGTGGTTGGGAGACCGCTTCCGAATTGGGTGGCGTAATTGTAACACGACTGCTCAAAGCGCCAGCAGCGGCCTTCGGTCGATGGCCGCTGCTGGTGAGGGGGGAAGGGGGACACCTATGCCGGGTGCGTGAGGTCAATCGAGGCGTTGGCTGGACATCAATCGGCGCACTTCGGTGCGGCTGTTCACACCTAGTTTCGATAGGATGTTGCTGACGTGCGTCTTGGTCGTCTCGCGGGTGATAGTCAGCTCGGCGGCGATCTGCGGATTGGTGTAGCCGCGCGCGATCAGCTCGGCCACCTGTCGCTCGCGCGGCGTGAGATCGGAGAGATAGTAAGCTGGTTGGAAGAAGAAGTCGAGCATATGCACCTCGTTGCTAGGGGTTAAACGATTTGAGCAGGCGCGCGATCTCCGCCACGATCTCCGGCGCGATCAGCGCGCACGGGATAAGCGCGATCACGGCGGCGAACACCACGAGTGCGCGGCGTCCCAGGTCGCCCTGGATGCTGAAGCGCACTTTTTCGTCCGACGCCGAGAGATGAACCCGCCACCTGGATCGCTCCCGCCCCTTCGCCATGTGTCTATCGGTTCAGGCCGCGCGGCCGATCAGGAAGTGATGCGGCCGCACAGTCGATGCGGGCAGCACGCGCACGTCGCCGACCTGCGTCTCGGCGCGCTCGATGGCCGCGTCGTTGACGTAGCACACGTCCGGCGCTGCGCCAAATTTCTGCCGGTAACGATCCGCCGCCTGCTGAATTTTCTCTTCAAGTCTGCGACGGGGGTCGTCGTCGAACCACAGCAACCCTTCTCGCATCATTCGTGTCCATTCGTGTGAATTCGTGATCAGTTTCCCGGCTCGAAGCGCGCGACGTGCCATGTGTTGTGCACGATGTCCTGGAACAAATCGAACGCGCCTTCGACACAGCGCACGCGGAAGTAATGCCGCTGCACGCGCCCGCCCCATTGGCGCGTGCCGGTCGTCCAGCAGCGCTCGACGGCGTGCACGTCGTAACGTCGCCCGCGCCACAAGAACGTGCGCGGGAAATAGCCGAATCGCTTCGACTGCATCTCGATCGCTTCGATCCGTTTGGGCCGCGCCGGTGCACGCCGGGCGCTTTTGTTACCGAAGATGATCATTCCCATCGATGACGGTCTCCTCTCCCAAAATAGTGTATTGGCGCGGCGCCGACACCAGCGTGCCAGGCGGAGCCGGTTGAAAACTCGACCAGGCCGGCAGCATTGGCGCGGCAGGCGGTTGTGGCGTCATCACGACAATCGGCGGTTGAGGCTGCGCCGGCTGCCGATCGCGCGCGGCTCGCTGCGCGCCGACGTACGCGCCGGCCAGAATCGCGAACGGCGCGGCTAAACCGGCTCCGCAGGTCGCGCCGATGAGCAGGTTCATCGCCTGTTCAGACAGACGCGATCCAATGCTGACTGCCAGTGCGGCAGCGAACGCAATCAGTGCGAGCGCTGTAACGACAGAATCCTTCATCGATCAACCTGCGTGTGCTCGATTCAGCACTTGCCCAATCCGGGCGTGCACTCGGAGCGGCAAAGGAAGCGAAGCAGGGTGTGGCTCGGTTTCGGTGTCTTCATCGACGATGCCCCAGCCGCGCTGACCCATTTGAAGCCGATCGACGACGTGGGCGCTCTCGTCGGGTGGAATAAACGCTGCCTGGAAGCGGGTGATGCCCACCGCCGACACGGCTAGGAAGTCGCCTCGCCCGGTCAGACGCTCCGCACCACTGCCCCCCACGCCCGTCGCCACCCGCGCATCCTCAATGCTCGTCACGC
>DATBWU010000177.1:0-10742 GCA_036514635.1 Anaerolineae bacterium
CACACCGGCAGCCAACAGCCGGAACTTGACAGCGCGGACAAGTGGATCGTGAGGCTGATAAGTCGTCATCGTCATCCTCCCGTCCGTGCATCCTCTCTGCCTCTGCCTCTGCCTCTGCCGTCGCTCGCACGTACTCGCCTGCATGGCTGCCAGCGTAGCAGCAGGCCGGCCGCATCCGTACCGGGTGTCCACACGGCATGACTCTTCCGTTAGTGTCGATCCAGCACTGCCGCTCGTAGTCATAGTGCGACACCTTGACGGTTTGTGCCCGGTCGAGTGCTGTGTAGGCTGATGGAAGTTCGGCTTTCGTCATCGTCGTCCTACGCCTCCCTATACTGCAGGCCCCGTGCCGTCCGGCTTTCGCCCGCTTTCCTTGAGAGCAGCCCGAAAAAGCAAAAGCGAAACCGTATAAATCCTAAACAGCAGTGTATGAAAACACTGCACGGTAACTCCAATTAACCTAACGTGTTGCAAGAAGTGTATAGAAAACCATCACAATAGTCCTTCGCTTTGTTATAATTCCCTAATGATTTCGAAGATCGAGGCCGGCGTCGTCATCGATTACCCAACCTCCCTCAATCCGCCCCTCACACCACAACTCGTCTCACGCGCCGTCATCCTCGTCTCCGCAGGCGCATCCATCCGCCAGGCCGTTATCGCCGCCGGCGGCAGCCTCGCAGCGCTTCATCATTGGCGTGACATGGCGCGCGAGAGTATCTCGCCCTACTGCCAGGTCATGATGGCCCTCGACGCGGCTGCCGCGCGGCTGACGGCTGAGCTCGCCGGCAGGGTCAAGGACGCCGGCGCTGACGCTGACCGTTGGAAAGCGAATGCGTGGATGCTCGAACATCATCCCGAGGCCCGCACTGAGTGGGGCGATGCGAACACGAAGGAGCTCGGAGGCATCACGATCCAGGTCGGCGTGGGGGTATCAAGCTTCGAGGCTGTCGGTGTGTCGGCTGACCAGCCAGCGGCCAGGCCGGTGAGGCTGAAGAAGGATGGCACACCGAAGATCGTCCCTATGTGGTACCGCGTGCCAAAGGACGAGAAGGAGGCTAAAGCTGTGGCGCGCGCCAAGGCTGACCAAAAAGCAAGCGTGCGCAGAGCACGACAGCGGCGCGAGCTGGCAGCTGCCAAAGCCTATAAGGCTGCGCAGCGTGCTGCACGTCAAGCCAAGAAAGCTTCGCTCGCTACTGTTACACCTGTAACTACCTCAGTAACCTAGACTTACCACGACACGACCCGACCCGAGCAGCCCCTCCCCGGCGCGCGGATCCGACCAGGCTACCCCACCCCTTCGGAGGGGGCCCCATGCCTGAGGAATTTTCGCTATGTAATTCGAGTTCTGCTGTATTAGCCAGATGGGGAGGAAGAGGAACGAAGAGCTTTAGCCCGGAGCCGTGGGACACGGTGCATTGGCCCATCAACTCACAAGTGCAATTCTTAAGCGAAGTTTTGTTGAACGGTTGTTCAAATTGGAGAAACGTTCAAGAAACTCAATGGTTTTGGGGCTTGACAGGGTTTTTGCTGGAGTGGCGGTTTTTCGCTGTTTTGTATTACAGACTCGCGTTTTGTATTACATCTGTGGTCGGTGCAGGAGGGAGCGGAGGAGGATTTGGGTGCATTTGGGGCAGAGGTCCAGGGAGCGCCAGGCGGAAGGGTGGGAGCGTGAATCAGGAGGGGCGGCCTTGAGGTGGATGGAGACAGAGAGACGATGAGACGCGAGGGGGTGGTTTTCGGGGAAGAAGGCGAGCGTGGGATCGGGAAACTCGTTGATAGGTCTTCCTATGCTGTGAGGGGCGAACGGGAGAGAGCAGAGGTCGCAGGTAGTGACGGTCATTGGCCTGCTCCCAGGATTGTGAGGGTGTGGATGGCAGGCGGGGGGCCTGAGGGGGAGGGGCTGGCTGATGGCGAGAGAGACGCGCTCGGGCTAAGGGAGGCGGACTGTGAGACGCTGGCTGACGGGCTGATGGATGGCGACACCGACGCCGATGGCGAGACACTGGCTGAGGGGCTTACGCTTGGGCTGACGCTGGCGCTTGGGCTGACGGAGGCCGAAGGACTTACGCTAGGAGATATGCTCGCCGATGGCGAGAGGCTGGCGCTTGGGCTTACCGACCGACTGACCGATGCCGATGGACTGATGGATGCCGACGGACTGACCGATGGGCTGACGCTGGCAGAGGGCGAAAGGCTTGCGCTCGGGCTAACCGATGCGGACGGCGAGACGGAAGGACTGACCGACGCCGACGGACTGAGAGACGCGCTCGGACTGACCGACGGTGAGACGGAAGCCGACGGAGAAATCGAGGCCGACGGACTGACGCTTGGGCTGACGCTGGCGGATGGAGATACGCTCGCAGACGGAGAGAGCGACGGGCTTACCGATGCTGAAGGAGAAAGACTCGCGCTTGGCGAGATAGAAGCCGACGGACTGACTGACGGCGAAACCGAAGCCGAGGGAGAGACCGAAGCCGACGGACTAGGCGACCTCGAGATGCTCGCGCTTGGCGAGATGCTCGCCGATGGGCTGACCGACCGCGACACCGAAGCCGATGGCGAAAGGCTGGCGGAAGGTGAAACGCTGGCGCTCGGGCTGACTGATGGCGAAACGCTCGCACTACCGGCCGCGCCAACATCTGAAAAATAGAAGATATTGCATGCCCAGGGAGAGCTGGCCGCGATACTCCACGACGCGGTATGAGAAGCCGCCGACAGGCCGACCGCATACGAAACGAACTGCGATTCGTGCGAGTGGTTCTCGTCTACCTCGTACAGTTCAGCGAAATCAGCTGATGTCTCGGACCCGGTTGTCGGACCGCTGTTGTAGAGCATGACGCCGATGCCGAGCGACTGCACGGATGGCGTCGCGCTCACGCTGGGCGTCGTGCTGCTGCCGGTCGCCAGCGTGCCGGCGCTGACCGTCGGCGAGGCATCTACTCCGCTCCACTCGGAGCCTCCAATTGTGCAGTAGAGCTCAGCGCCGGTCTTTGTGTTGGTAATCGTATGAGTCGTGCCGCGCGTGCCGGCCATGTTGTAGCCGACGCGGATATTGGCTTCGGCGTTCGTGACCTGCGCGAGCGTATTCGTGTAGGAGTTTGATTTATTGTCCGAAATTGTGTTAGTGCAGCCGCCGGTCTGCCAGCCGCCGCCAGTGCCGGTAATCAGCGTCCCTGCGGTCGTTGTGCGGCTGGCCGTGGTCGCGGTCGTGGCCGAGGCTTCGACGCCTGTCCATGACCCGACGAGCGAGGCTGACCGCGTGCCGCTCAGAACCGGCGCCGGGAGCTTGTCGCGCGTATCGGCCAACACCCGATATCGGCAGGTCTGAGCCTGCCCGGTCGGCCGGCGCATCGCCACGGTGACACGAATCAGCACCGGCAGGCGAAGCTGGTAGTACTTCGTCGCGGTGTCGGTCAGGATTTCTCTGCGCGTCGGATAGCCTTCCCGCGCGATGATGTCGTCCCGGTAGATTTGCTCCGTCAGACGGATGAAGACATGCCCGCGCGAGACTCCATGCCTGACCTGCGTGCAGGCCTCGAGTAAATCCCCTCCGGTGGCGTCAGCGGAGGCCATGAAGCGCCAAGTCGCGCCGCCGTCCTCGGAGCCTTCCAATGTGAACGCGAATTCCGTCCGGCCACGAGACGCCAGATCCACCAGGTCAGGTACGACTTGAATCGTGACCTGCGTCTGGTCTGCGGCCGGCGCGAATACCCATTGCTGGGTACCGCGCCTGCTTGCCATAGGGGCTAGTTCAGCCACAGCTCACCTGGATATCCTTCCACGCGCCCCACCCTGGAATCACGTCGCTCTCCTGCCATTCCTGGCAGTTCCGACGGTCCCTGAACTCTTCACGCTTCCACCTCGAGCGGGTGAGATTCTTCCCGTGCCGGATATCGATGTTCGGCCACTCAGATCGCCACGTCTCAGACGGCACATCGTCAATGCGCTCGGCCCTACCATGCGACCCAGGCTCGAACCCGATGCGCGTCGAGTATCCGGTCGCCTTCACACGCTCGACACGGGCACGGTAGTGCGCCAGGAGCACGTCACGATACGCGCACAGCCCGCTCGTCTGCTTCGTAAGATACGTCACCGCGTGCCCTGTCTCACTGTTCACCTTCCACGTGTTCACGTTGTAGTAGTACATGTCAGGCCGAGGCGGTGTGAACTCGAAATGACTCGGATGATAGAGCACGTCGTGCTCGCAGAAGAACACGATGTCCGTGTCAATCGCCTCCAGCCCGGCAAGGATCTGCTCGAACATCGTCAGAATGCCGCGCTCTTTGTCCAGCACGATATTACGCCCGAAGTCCAGCGGCTTCAACGACACCGAGACGATTGGTAATCCAACCGCCTTCAGCCTGCGCCTGACTGGTTCCCAGATGTCATCCGATAGGCACGAATCCGTGTAGACCAGAATGCCTGTCGTGGGCTTCTTGCGTGAACGCGCTACCAATTCATCGCCCTTGCGTCTTGCCTCCGCGTACTGTTCCTCAGACCAGCCAGGCACAGGCCAGAATTTATCAATCAGCCATGAAAGCGGGCGCACCTGACCGGGCCACGTATTCGAGAACCATACGCGACGGGTATAACTTCTGGCTGCCTCCTGTTGTTCCCCTGAAATCGGATATGGAAACGAAAGCCCGCCGACCCTGAAGAAATGCGCGAACCAGGCGCGCTTGTTGACAACATGACGCCCCCCGGAGAGCCAACTCTTCAGGGCAACCTCGATCCCAAACGACCCCCAACTGCCGCACGCCTCGTCAAGGCCGCCTAGTGCCCAGAAACGTGCCCGCGACATGAAGAAGCAGGCTCCCAGCGAGGTCATCACGTCGGTAATCTCGCCCTGCGCCTCAGGGCGTTCACCGTAAGCACCCCAATATTGAAACCTCGGCTCGCCGTCAAAACGCCAGTAATCCGTCTGTCGGCGCTTCGTCCAGACTATTTGCTGCTTGAAGCCCTTGTTCTGATTGCAACGCTCGCACGAATCCGGCATCGGCCCATGATCTTTCAGGTGGCCGCACGCCAGACACTCCCAATCGTAGATATGCAGGTTGTATTGACGCGGGATCTGCGTCACGTCTTCGCCCAACTCGCCAGCGGCGCGAATCAACTCCACATCGAAGCCTTCACTTACAGCGCAGTGAGCATCGAGCTTCATAACATAGCGGGCCATCGACAACCTGGCAGCCTCGTTCACGGACGCGCGCTGTCCTGTCGAAACGCTGCGATGAATGATATGAAGGTCGGGATGATCGTGGAGAGGTTCGGCCGGCCAGGCGCCATCCAGTACGACGATTACCTCGGTGTCGGCGCGCCTGTGCGCGAGCACGTCATCGATGGTGCGCTGTAGCCATTCCTCGTTTCGAGATGGAATCAGGACAGAGAGCGCCGGCATGGAGGCTCACTGCACGCTGTCGTGAACGATGTACCAATCCGTGCCGGCGAGGTCTGCATCGCGCAGAATCAGAGCCGTCGTGGCGCCTGTTTCCTGCGTGAGTGAGAGATAGCCGTTCTTCAGGCTTACGGTCACGGCTTTGTTCTTCCATTCCTGCTTTGTGATCCGCTGACCTGCCATCACTGCCTTAAGCGCTGATGGGAAATCAAGCATCGACTGCTGTTTGCGTGACGGACTTGGCATTGTCGTCTCCCTTCGGTCTCGAGATCATCAGCACGTCATCGGTCCAGACGGCCGGATATCCGGCCTTGGCCGCGGTATCGACAATTTCGGTGATCCAGTTGTAATCAACCGACCCCTTGAGCGTGTATCGGTACGGTACGAGCCATCGACGCGGAACGGCAATCGACCCGCCGCCCGCACGATTGCGGACAAGGCGCCGGTCTCCGATATCCCACGACATCCGGCCGCGTGGTGAGCGCGTGCGGAACAGAACCGGGCAATCAGGCGCACTCTCAGCGAGTTCTCGCATCCTTGCGAATGCGCCAGCGACGAAGATGTCGTCGTCGGAGTGCGACAAGATAAGGTCGCCAGAGGTCAGCGTGAATCCTGAATTACTCTGATAGATCCCCTTGAAAGAATCGACGAATGCGAGCGAACGCCATTGCCACGATGGATATCGGTAGCGATCCTGGGCTGCGTGGAATGTCTCACCGATAGGCCGATTCGCGTCTGCGACGACGATAACTTCGTCGGCCTCTGTGACTTGACTGGCGATTGCGTCGAGTGTGCGTATCAGTGTCGGACGGCCAATCGTCGGAATCACGACGCTGATGCTTATCATGACGCTGACTCGAAATAGCGCCGTGCTTCAGCGCACACCTTGTCTGGATCGTCCCAATTCGGCACCGGCATGAATCGCTCTACGAGCCATGCAAGGTTATGCTTCTTCACTGGCCATTCAGGCAGCCATCCATCCAGCATCCAGAAGCGCGTGGACGCTCGCAGTCCACGATCCGTTTCAGGCTTTGACAGCGGATATCCACGGCCGTATCGCTTACCCTTGTGCAAGTGGAGCACGGTAGCTTTCTTGTTGATTCGCACGCTCCCGCCGGACAGCCAGCACTTCATCCCGATTTCCTGGAACTCATTCCAGAACGACGTGAACAGAGTCTCGTTGAGCGGACCGATGCGCTCATCCCAGCATCTCCGTGACATGAAATACATCGAACCCTGAGAGCTCATCTCGTCGTCTATCGGCATGTCCAGCCGCGCGCTGCTTTTCTCCGGCCACACGACTCCGCCCAATTCTCCTACGACTCGAGTCGGATCGCGGATCTCGCGAAACGGATTATCGAGATAGTGGTAATCAATCGGCGGCTTGCCCGTGTCCTGAAGGCCCCAAGCTTCGGCGTCGAGCCGATCCCTCCGCAGCGTCATCACGCAGTCGTCATCACACGACGACGACAGAACCAGGTCGAACCCTTCGGTGAGCGAGCAATGAGCGTCCAGCTTCATGAGAAACTGTCCGCTGGCAAGCCTGGCTCCAGCGTTGATCATCGCCCGCATGCCCTGCGACGTGCCCATGTAGAGCACATGTAGTCTTGGATCGTCTGGCAAGACAGGGTCGGCCCACACGCCGTCGAGTAGAGCCCAAACCTCGATATCGCCTTGTGCGTGAGCAAGAACATCCCGAACAGTCGCGCAGAGGAAACGCTCGTTCCTTGATGGAATCAGGACAGAAACGCGACCTGGAACCACGCGCGTCAAACCTCGACGTACGTCAGACAGCCGTCAACAGATACCGCGCCAGATAGCTCCAGGTTGAGCAGCGCGGCAGCCGCTGTCTCGAACCATCCAGCCGGATTGAACGGCAGAACAAAGCCCATATTAGCGATGCAGTTCATTTGTCCGGTAAGGGCCGTGCCTCCCGCCCCGCTCTCGAATCGAACGTTGACCGTTCCGGCTGAAATGAGGAATGCGGCAACAACCCGGATCTTCTTCCCTGTCACGCCGGCGACAACCGTATTGTCTCCGCTGGATGCTACGTCAATGGCTGCAAACTGCGGCGTCAATGCCGTCATGTCGTCGTTCCACATGATCCCAGTTGCCGGCGCTCCTGGGGTCGGTCCGCCGGCTTCAATCGGCCAATTAGCTAGCGGCATGGCTTACCCTTTCACCTCACGGTACACCCACGTACCATCTATTTCCTGGTGAGACGCCATATAACAACCCGTGTGCTGCTCGTCGTTGATCGTCAATGTGGCGACAACGCTCGGGCGCCGCTGGCGTGGATCGATTAAATCCTCGCCGACTTTTTCGCCTGAGTTGTTCATGAAGATAACATGAAGCTTTCCGCCCTGCCGTGTCGGAGGGGAAGACACCGGATGCGGCGTCACGCTCGCTGGAGGCGCTAAGACCGCCGGAGCGGTGCGAGCCGGCTGGCTTGCAACATTCCCCACCGACAGCCTCAGTCGCCGCAGTTCGTGAAAGAGAAAGCCGAAACCAAACCCTTGCAGTCCAATCAGAAGACCAAGAAGAAGTTCTTCGATCATCAGCGGAGCTTGAATTTACGGTTGGCCTGCCTTAGAAGAAAGACGATCTGGCCGGTCCTCGAGCCAAGGAGCCACAAGAGTTTGCGCCACATCGAATGAAAATAGCACATTTTCCGCCTATAATAACCCGAGATATGGCCTTTCAGGCATGACTTTTCACCGCCGCTGTTGCTGGTGTCAGAAGCCATTCATCCAGTATCGGCACGGCCGGGAGTTCTTCTGGGGCTGCTCGACCAAAGCTTGCATGGCGCGTCAGGCCCAATGGGCCATTCAAGTCCAGAAAAACGGCGAGGGCAGGCCGGTCTACCTTCCACTTCCTAAACAGGTCGAAGCCATCGAGGCGGTTTTCAACGGAAAGGCCAGGTGGATTCTGTACGGCGGCGCCAGAGGTGGGGCCAAATCGCATTATCTTCGCTGGCTTGCCTATCTGTGCTGCTTGCGTTTTCCAGGTTTCCAAGTCGTGCTGCTTCGTAGAACTTATCCTGAACTGGAAAAGTCGCATCTTCGACGAGTTCCAGGTGAGGTAGCTAAAATCAAAGCCGACCCGGTTCTCTCCGCGAAACCTCCGGTTGTCCGCTTCAAGAACGGGTCGATCCTCGAGTTCGGTCACTGCCAGGACGAAGGAGCAATCGAAAACTACCTGTCAGCCGAATATCACATGATCCTCTTCGATGAGGTTGGCACGTTTACCGAAGACATGGTTATTAGAATCGGCTCGTCAGCCAGGCTTACAAGCAACGACTTCAGGCCATGCATCGTAGCAGCAACCAACCCAGGTAGCCGCTGGATCTACGACCGATGGATCATTAAAGAAGTAGACCGCGACCGATATCCAAATTACGACCCGGAGGATTACTGTTTCATCCAATCAAAGCTGGAAGACAATCCGTATCCCGATCCCGAATACGAGCGCTTTCTTGATTCTCTCGACCCGGTCACGAAAGCTGCCTGGCGAGATGGCCGATGGGATCTTTTCGAGGGCCAGTTCTTTTCTGAGTTCAGGTCTGAACTGCATGTAAGGACGTTGGAGATTCCGCCGGACGTTCCTAGGATTGGCGGCCTGGATTGGGGCTACGCCAAACCTGGCGTTCTCCTGTGGGCTGTGGTTCTTCCAGATGGACACCTCCACATTGAACGCGAGTACAAGTTCACGCAACAGCTTGCCGAAGATGTGGCACTGACGGCACAGCAAATGTCGCGCGACTATGGGATACGGTCGTTCGGCCCGATTGCCGCCGACCCGTCCATGTGGATTCGCACCGGGCAGAGCGGAGAATCAATCGCGGAAACATTCGCCCGTGCCGGTATGCCCCTGATGCGCGCCAATCACGAACGGGTGAACGGCTGGCAGCGCGTACGCCATTGGCTGCGAACGGCGCCAGACGGCGTGCCGTGGCTTACGATTGACCCTGGTTGCACGTACGGACTACGCACGTTACCGGCTGCCACGTTCGATAAAACCAACCACGAAGACCTCGATACCGACGGTGACGATCATTGGATCGACGCATGTCGGTACTTATCAATGTCCCGTCCGGCCCCATTTAGAATAGAGACCATCAAGGAGCCGGCGCCAGAGTCGGCCGGAGCTCTCTTCCGGGAGGCTCTTGCTGGCGCTGTAAGTTCTGGTAAACTGGGCAGCGAGAATGTCCTTGCAAGATGACACTCCGCCCGTGCCGCTTCCCAAAGAGGGCCACGGCTCCCTTTCATATTGGCAAGACCAGATACAGTCTGCTGACGAAAAGCGACTCCGCTACAAGGAGCAGGAGTGGGACAAGAACGTCCAATACTATCTTGGACGAACGCTTGATGCCCTGCCTCAACAGGATACGGTAGTCGTTCCGAAAGATTTCGCTAACGTCGAACGGAAAAAAGCGGAACTTTTCTTCCAGAATCCAGACGTCACGCTGACCCCGAAGATGCCGGGACTCGAGGATGCCGTCTTCAAGTTCCAAGCCGTGCTCAACCAAAAGCTTGGGCCTGATGGTGTAGACGCCGGCACCATGATGACAGAGACGACCTTCGACGCATGCATGACCGGAATGCTCTGTTCGAAGATCGGGTACGAAAGCTTTTCGGACGGTACCTTGCCGGTCCAGATTGGCGAAGAGGAAACACAGCCCGGCCAGATGCTTCCTGGCGCAGTCCTCGGCCTTGGACCCATGACGCCGTCAGTCATGGAACCTCAATTCGAGCAGGTTCCTAACATCATCTACGAGCGGTATTTCTGGGAGCGCGTGTCGCCTGCAAAGGTGCTCATTCCGTCTGAGTTCTCTGGGTTCAACTACGATAAAGCTCCGTGGCTAGGGTTCGAATTCGAAGAAAACTGGGAAATCCTCCGCCGAAAGTACGAACTTCCCGAGGATGCTCCTGGAGGAGGAGCGGCCGACAACCAAGAGCACATGCTCAAGAGCGAACGGCAGGACGTTGAAACCAGGAGCAGTAAACCGAAGCGTCGGAAAGGATGGGAAATCTGGTACCGTGCCAGCCTGTACGATCCAGCCGTTAAACACCCCGAACGGCTTCGGACGTTCGTTCTGCTCGAAGGCTGGGATGAACCCATAGACCATCGTGAGAGCCCGTATCAGAAGATCGGTCCAAACGGGAAGCTGAAGGGAATGCTCGGTTATCCGATCCACATCGGAGCCATGCGGTATGTGTCGGACACGGCCTTTCCGACGGCAGAACCGACAATCGGCCGCAATCAGGTCAAGGAGTTGTCTAAGAGCCGCACTCAAATGCTTCTTCAGCGAGACCGCAACGTGCCGATGCGACTCGCTGATGTCCAT
>DATBWU010000178.1:0-3594 GCA_036514635.1 Anaerolineae bacterium
GCGGCGGCAGGCCGGCCAGCGACAGGCCGCCGGCGATGATCGCCAATGACGCCCAGGGCAATCGCCAGATCAGGCCGCGCAACTTCGCGAACGAATCGCCGCCGTAGCGTTCGCGGGCCAGCATCATGCCCATCGCCATCAGTCCCGTGCTCAACGCGCGGACGATCAGCATGATGAATGCGGCGGCCAGCCCGGCGGGCGAGGCCAGGCCGATGGCGAACAGGATAGCGCCCATGTCGGCCAGCGCCCCATAGGCCAGCAGTCGCCCCAAGTCGATCTGGGTCCAGGCCAGCACCGCGCCGAGGCCCACCATGATCAGCCCTGCGCCGCGCAGCAATTCCAGCATACGCGGATCGCCGCCGACCAGGCGGACCCCGTTCAGCACGTCGAGCAGCAGGATCACGACGGCGCCCAACAGGATGTTGAGCGCGAAGGCGGTTGAAAGCGGCGGCGCTTCGCGCGAGACGGCGGGAACCCACGTGTGGAAGGGGAAGATCGCCAGCAGGAGGGTGAAGCTCACCGCCACGAGCAGGATCGTCGCCTGAGTCAGATCGGGCGAGTCGGGGCTTTGCGTCAGGCGGCCCAGCGCCCAATCGGCCAGCAGCAGCGCGGGCAGCGCCAACGACATCACAATGATGAAGCGCGTCACGCCGCTCGTCCGGCCTGGTGCGCCGCCCTGCAAGGGAAACACGCACAGCACGGACGCAATCGCGATGAATAACGCCGAGTACACGAACGAGGGGTAAACCTCGTTGAGCGGCGGGCGGATGATCAGCGCCCCGGCCAGCAGGCTTAAGATCGCCAGGCCGACCGGATAGTAGGCCCAGCCCGGCGACGAACGCCATACGCTGAGAAAAATGGCGGATGCGGTCATAAACAAGAACGCGATCGCAATCCGATCTCCGGTTTCCAGCACGACGATGCGCCCCAAAATCGCCTGCGGCTCGTCCAACGGAAAGCGAAGCGCGATCACGGCCAGCCCCAGCGGGACGATAATTGCCAGCAGGGCCGAGACGGTGCCCGATCGGCGCAGCAACACGGTCAGCGCCGCTGCCATCAGCGGCACGATGATGAGCAGCATCGATCCGCCGATGGTCATGCCGCTCCCCTGGGCCGCGCGGCCCACGCGGCGATCAGGTAGGACATCGCCAGCGCGATCAGAAGATTGAAGATGCCCAGCAGCGCCACGACGACCAGCGTCGGCTCGGCGGGCGTGTAGAACACTTCGAACCCGGCGGTGACGCTCAACAGGCCCAGCCCCACCTTCAGCGGATTCTCGTTCAATGCCAGGTTCATCAGCCCCTGGCTGATCAGCGCGAACGCGGCAATCGTGATGTCGCGCGCAGCCGCAGGCGGCGTGAGAAACTGAATCGGGCTGCGCAGCGCCAGGCTCAACGCCACGGCCATGCCCAATAGCGCGACGATCGCGCGCAGCGCCAGCCCAGGCGCGCGCAGCCACACAAAACGCGGCCGAGGCTCGCCGAGGTCTTCTTCATCCTCTTCGTCGGGGTCCCTGCCCCAGCG
The DNA here is from genome assembly GCA_036514635.1 of Anaerolineae bacterium. Lineage (GTDB taxonomy): Bacteria > Chloroflexota > Anaerolineae > Fen-1058 > Fen-1058 > DASSFZ01. The sequence goes on from DATBWU010000178.1 coordinate 1,525, forward strand.
CGCGCGGCGCGACGAAATATAGAGCACCGGCACGGTCATCACTCCGACGAGTGCCTTGACGATCGCCAGTTCGATCGGAAAGCCTTCGATCTGGCTGACGATCAACAACGCGCCGATCAGCAAGAACTGGACTCCCAGCAACAGGTTCAGCAGCCGCCAATCGGCAACAATCACCAGCAGGCCCGCTGTCGCAACGAGCGCGATCAGCACCGTAGTCGCTGGCAGGCCGGACAACACCGAGACGAGATCGGTCATGTTACTGGATGGTTCCACTCAAGACGACGTAGGTGGCGATCAGAATCAACAGCGCCCACAGCACAGCGCCTTCGCCTTCGACGAGCGCGGATATGTTGCTCAGGTATCGGACGGCGACGTTGACCACCTGGAAGAGCAAGTCGTACAGCCAATCGAGATTGAGCAGGCGGCCAGGATTGAAGCGTGGCACGCTGGTTGGGCCTCGCCCGAGCCACACCAGCGCAATCGCCAGCGCAATCGGCATAATGAGGATCACCCCGCCCAGCGCGCCCAGGCGGGACAGCACGACCTCGAACGCGGGCGGCGTCCACTCCGGCACGGCCGATCGGGCGAGCGCGGGCAACAGGAAGGGCGCAGGCGCGACCAGCGCCAGCGCGACGATGTAAGTAATCGTCGCCGGCACTCCGGATGGAGGCGGGTTTTGCGCGGGCGCGATCATCAGGCGCAGCAGCGCGCCGAACGTGAGCGCCTGGCCGATCACCATGCACGCGATCAGCAAGAAGTGATCGCTGGATGCGACGCCGGCCGCCAGGCCGGTCTGCACGGCCAGGCCCAATGTCGCCGGCACGCCGGCGAGCGTCGCCAACGCCAGCGCGTGCCCGACCGACCACCACGGCATTTGCCGGTCTAACGTGCGGCTGAGGCTGAGTGTCATGATCGCCAGTGCCCACGATCCCGCGCCCGATAGGATCAGGGCTTGAGGAGCCGACGCCGGCTGGCCGCTGGCGCCGGCTAAGACGATCGCGCCGAGACTGCTCAGCGAGACGTAGGGCAGTGCGTCGCGTGAATCACTGCGCAGCCACGCCAGCGCGCCGCCGATCAGAATGCTCAACGCCCCCAGCCAGATGAGAACAGGCTCTTGTGGCACGGCATTCAGTTCAGCCAGGCGGATCAGAATGTACAGCCCGGCCAATGGCGGCAGCACGTACAGCAGGGCCACGCGGCCCGGCGCGTCGTCGCGCTCCGCCGGAAGCCACTGGCTGAGCGGGTACAATCCCAACCTGAAGATTGCCGCCGCCGTCAAGAAGCCACGGGCCGAATCCGTAAGATGAGTCAAATGCCAGAACAGGCTCTCGTGTGCCTGGTTGAGCATGAGCGCCGCGATCCACAGGCTGACCGTGGCTGCGCCGTTGAAGCCTATGGCGAACGCCGCGCGGCGTCCCGCCTGAGCACCTTCGCTACGCATCAGGGCGGCAATGGCGAACAGCGCGTCGAACAAACCCCAGGCCAGTGCCAGCGTGAGCAGGTTGGCGGCGAAGACTGCGCCGACCAGAGCCGCCGTCATCCCCAGCGCCAGTGCGCGCGGCCCAAAACGACGACGGCCTGGATAGGCTAGACCGGCCAGTGCGGTCGCCGCGCAGGCGAGCACGGCGACGAAACCGATCGACCAGCCCACGCGATCGACTCGCAGACTGACCGGCACACCGAACACGGACAGCGGCTGCCAGGTCGACACCAGCGTTTCCTGCATTTGGAAGCCCGCCGCCGCCGACACGATCATCGCCGCGAGCGCCAGGAGTGACACGACCGAAGCCAGGGCATCGACCTGTCTGAAATGTGCGAGACGGCTGAGCGCAATCGCCAACGCTCCGCCGAGCAGGATGATAATGGGCAACAGGGGAAGGATCGACATGGAGGAGTCCGAAGAGCCGCGCCATTGTAACGCGCTCACACGGATCGCGCAAGACTCAAAAACTGGTGATTGTTCACATCTCGATGGCTTTCCGTCCGCGTCCTCGCGGACAGTCCGCGAGACGCGGGCCTGGAGCATTTGTGTGCGGCCAACCGCGTCCTCGCGGTTGGTCGCCCGCTGGG
>DATBWU010000179.1:0-4984 GCA_036514635.1 Anaerolineae bacterium
CCCCCCCCCCTTCTCCTCTCCGACGCGGAGAGGAGAAGGGGGCATGGGGGTCGAGGAGAGGGCGGAGGGTATATGCGACCCAAACTCGAACTGCTCGACCGAAGTCTGGTTGAGCGCGTCCTGAGCGAAGCATTTGAGTTAATCCGGGAACCGGGCGTCAAGGTGCAGAATCCGCTCGCAGTCGAATTGCTTGCCTCGAGCGGCGCGCGCATCGAAAGCGGCATCGCGCAGATACCGGAGACACTGGCGCGCAAGGCGCTCGGCATGGTTCCACGTGAGTTCTTCCTGCACGATCGGGCCGGACATCCAGCGGTGCGCTACGGCAGCGACGCAGTTCATTTCGATCCCGGATCGGCCGGCGTTCAGGTGCTCGATCCCGACACGCGCCAATCCCGGCCCTCGATGGCCGCCGATCTGGTGCGGCTGGTTCAGGTAGCGGAAATGCTGCCGCAATATGCGGCGCAATCGACGGCGGTCGTGTGCGGCGACGTGCCGGCAAGCATCGGCGATCTGTACCGGCTATTCCTGGTGCTGATGTACTCGGACAAGCCGATCGTCACCGGGTCGTTCAGCGCGCGCACGACGCAGGTCATGATCGATCTACTGGCGATCGACGCGGGCGGGCACGCTGCGCTGAAGGCCAGGCCGCGCGCCGTATTCGACGTGTGCCCCTCGCCGCCGCTGAACTGGTCGGATTTTGCCGCGCGTAACCTGATCGATCTGGCGCGGGCCGGCGTGCCCGCCGAGATCGTGTCGATGCCGCTCGCCGGTGGCACGGCTCCCGTCACGTTGATCGGATCGGTCGTGCAGCACGCGGCCGAGTGCCTCAGCGGCATCACGATTCACCAACTGGCGCAGCCCGGCGCGCCGATCGTGTGGGGCGGCGCGCCGGCCATCCTCGACATGCGCACCGGATCGACGCCGATGGGCGCAATCGAGACGGCGATGATCGACGCAGCCTACGCGCAGGTCGGCCAGTTTCTCGGCCTGCCCACCCACGCTTATCTCGGCGCGAGCGACTCGAAAGTCGTCGATGTGCAGGCCGGGCTGGAGAGCGGCGTCTCGGCCCTGATCGGCGCACTGGCCGGGATCAACATGATCTCCGGCGCGGGCATGGTCAACTTCCTGCTGTGTCAGAGCGCGGAGAAACTCGTCATCGATGCCGAGGGGATCGCGATGGCGCAGCGGCTGCTGCGCGGTGTCGAAGCGCGCACGGATACACTGGCGACGGGCGTGTTCGCGCAGATCGGCCTGAGCGGCGACTTCCTGAAACTCAAAGACACGCGCCGCCTCTTCCAACAAGAACAACACCTGCCGTCCAAGGTGATCGACCGCGCTTCCCTCCAGGCCTGGCGCGACGCTGGATCGCCCGATGGATATGCGCGCGCTAAGGTTCGCGTCAACGAGTTAATCGCGGCGTACAAGCGACCTATTTTACCCCCTGAAGTCGAGCGTGAGCTGCGCGCGCTGGTCGAGCGCGAAGCCACGCGCGCCGGCTTGAATGACCTGCCCGGCCTGCCGTAAGGATTTCTTATCCGCGAGTAACTACTCAGCCTCACCCCCAACCCGCTCTCCCGAAGTGTGTGCACGCAAAACATGTCAGACGGCTCAACGCCCGCGTCCCCGCGGGCGGCCAAGACCGCCGCAACGAATCCGCACCGGACACACGCCTTCGGCGGGTGCAGTGCTCCCGTAAACGGATGCTGCCTGGGCACCGCCACGCCCATTGTGCATTCGTTTATCCACCTGCCCTTGCGCGCAGCGCGGGGGTTGTCCATCGGTTGCTTCGACCCTGAAGATTTTGGACACGGACCCGCACTGCCCGCTGCCGCAGGCAGTGGGGCAAGTGTGAACACGGATGAACACTGATTCTGATCCGTGTTTGTCCGCGTTCACACCGCACCTGCAAACACCGCAGGTGGGTGCAGGTGTCCGTGTCCCATACTTTGGCTGCGGCAGGAGCCACGCTATGGAAGAGGGATGATCAACTGCTGGCCGACGCGGATGCTGGTATCGGCCAGTCCATTGGCGACCTGGATCGCCTGAGCGGTCGTGCCAAAGCGCCGCGCGATCGAGAACAGCGTGTCACCGGGGGCCACGGTGTAGACGGTCGTGCGCGGGGTGGACGTCGGGGGATTGAGTTGGTTCAGCGCCGCGATCGCTTCCGCGCCATTGGGCTTGACGGTCAGGGCGCGGAAGAATTCCAGCTTGGCGTCGTCGGTTCGGCCGGCGGCCAGAAGTCGATAGCCGTTGTTGATGTGCGCGGAGTAGAGCTTCTCGTTCAGATCGGGGAAGTTTGGATTGATCGCCCGAATCTGCTCGAGGACGTTGATGACCTGCGGCCAGTCTTGAGCCGTCCACAGGCCGTCCAGTTGTTGAGCGAGCTGCGCCTCGGCGTTGGGGCCGGAGGGTGTCGGCAGTGACGGGCCGAGCGTCGGCAATGGCCCGATCGACAGCGCCTCGCCAGTGGCGAAGGGCGAAGTATACAGATTCATATTCATCATCAGGGTATCTACCGGCTCACCGTCGGCGATGTTGATGCTGAGGATGACGAAGCTCCGGGCCGACGTCTCTCGGATGCGCGAGACAAAATCAGCCAATTGGCGGGCACTACCCTGCGCCTTCAACTGCACCGAGGTGACGGTGAATGCGCCCGCCGCCGCTGGATCGGTCGTGGGCTGCGATTGCAAATCGGTGACGAGCACGCCGCTGGCGCTGGCGTACCGATACAGCGCATTGATGATGTCCGAAGCCTGAGCGTCGGTGAGAAAGATCCTCAGCGAATCCGTCAATTGAGCCTGCGCCGTGTCGATCTGCGCTTGAAGGCTGGCCGGATCGACATTCTGCGATCGCTGCACGTCGGCCAGTTGTTGCCGGGCGCCCGCCAGCGCGATCGCTGCATCGCCGCGATCCTGCATGCCAGGCAGAAGGTTCGTCAGCACGAATAGCACAAGGCCGAAGAACACAACGGTGATCACGAGGACGGCGATCACGACGGGTCGGTTCTCCCGAATCGTTTCGCGAAGGCTGCCCAACGAGTTCATGGCGCAGTCGCCTTAACTTCGAGGAGGATCACAAATTCGACCGTCGGCACGAGGGCCGCGTCACGCTCCCACGGGCGGATCGGTTGTGGCGCGAGCAACTGCGTCATCAGCGGCAGTGAGGCGGACCCGGCCAGCCGCGCCGATCCTATTCCAGCGACGCCTTGCCGTCCGGGTCGCCGGGCAGCCGGGTTGGCCTGATTGCAGGGTGGCTGTGTCAAATCGGTAATCTCGTTGACGACGATCTTGTACGTCTTGGTCGGGTCGTACTGCCGGGCGACGTTCGTCACTTTGGCAACAGCTGTTCCATCGAACGGCGTGAGGAAGCACACCGCCGACGCGAAGTTGCCGGAGCCGGGAGCGGCCCAATCGTCGTTCGACCACGTTTGCGCGCCCAGCGTTGCGGTCATGAACGTATCGACGCCGAGCGCCAGGTCGAACGTGACAATTGAGTAGCGGCGGCCAGATTTGGCGAAGAAACTGATCTGATCGACATCGCCATCCGGGTAGAAATTGTGCGTCTGTGTCTCGCCGATCGCTATGAGCCTCGGCGCAGAGTCGTCCGGCTCGAACAGGTCACGCAGATCGGTGGTGGGTGTAGGCGAACTGGTCGGAGGCAATGTAGCGGTCGGCGTGGACGACGGCACGCCGGTGTTGGTCGGCGACGGTGTGGGCGTGGCCGTCGGCGGCAGTGTCGGCGGCAGCGTGCCGGTTGGCGTGGGGATCATCTCCTCGACTACGATGTTATATGTCTTGTCCGATCCGAACTGGCCGCGATTGGTCACGCGGATCGTGGCGACCACGTCCGCGCCGCTGGCGTTTTGAAAAATGACCTCGCTGCTGAGCAAGCCGGGTCGCACATCGTCATTCGTGTACGTCGCATCGGCGGTGACGGTCATCAGCGTATCGACGCCGGGAGCCAGGTCAGACGTGTGCACGCGATAGAAGCGCCCGGCCTTCGCCAGAAAACTGGCCATGTCCACGTCGCCGCTCGGATAGAAGTTGTGCGACTGCGGCTGGCCCAGGATGACCGGCTTGGGCTGCGTGTCATCCGGCTCGAGGGCGTCGCGCGGGTTCGTCGTGGGCGATGGCGTGAGCGTGGGAGTATTTGTTGCGGTCGGCGTGAAGGTCGCCGTCGGTGTGAGCACCGGCGTTGCAGTTCCGGTCGGCGTAAAGACCGGCGTGGCAATCACGGTGATGGATTGCACGATCACGCGCGAGAAAAGGTTGGACTGCTCCAGTGCCCGCGCATAGGCAATCACCGCCGTGTCGTTGACGGCCTGCCCAGCCAGCGTGATGCGCGTGTTGTCCTGCATCAGCGACGTGATGCCGATCTGATCCGGGTTGACATTGGCAATCGCCGCCATCGCGGCAGGCCACGCAGGCCGCCCGGCGATCAGTGTCGGCTTCAGCACAGCGACCTGCGCGTCTTGCGTCTGCACCACGCTCAGCGTGCTCTGGAGCCGCTGCACTTCCGGGATCGGCGTGGGCACACTCGCCAGCGTCGCCTGAATGACATCCACATCATTGTGGATGCGGGTGACGTCGTCGTGGATTGCCGAAGAAACCAGTGACAGAGTGACGAACAGCACTACCAAGAACGTTGCGATCAGCCATAGCACCGTCGCAGCGCGAGACAGTTTGCGCGGCGGCGCACTGTCCCGGCCCGGAGTCATCGCCTTATCGCCGGTGGTGCCTCGTTGTATGCTCATGCGCCGTTATGCTACCACAAAGCGAACCCCGCGACAATCGCAGGGCGCGTTACGAGAAGGTTCGGTTGGGGGCGCGCCTGCGTTACGGGTGCGTTGCCGGGTGATAACACACAGGTCGCAAAAACCACGGAGACAGTGCGAAGCCTCCCCCTGGGACGGAGCGCACGGAGTAACCCTGGTGATTGCACACATCTTGAATGCTCGCCGACCGCGTCCGCGCGGCCGGCCCGC
>DATBWU010000180.1:0-5667 GCA_036514635.1 Anaerolineae bacterium
CTAGCGTAAGTAATGCGCATTCAGGGCCGGTCTCGTTGAATCAGATGCGATTTTGCACGGTTGATGGAAGCCCAAGGGCAGTTGGATGGCGGGTACGCCATGCAGTGTGAAGGCAGCTCCCGGCAGGGCACTGCGCGGGCCGAACAGGAGGCTGGTGCCGCTGGCGGTGTGTTGCACGAGGGCCGCCGAGTTGGCTGCCACCCGTACCAGGGCCTTGGGGCTGCCCAGGGTGCGGGTCAGGTTCGGCGTGGGCGCGGCAGCGCAGGTCTTCAGCCAGGGTTGGCGCCAACGCACGACGTTGGCCGCTAGCCCGGTGAACAGCACCTGCAATCGAATGCCAGCCGGCGCACGGCTCATCAGATGCTGGACGAAGAAGGTGCCGTTCATTTCTTTGTTGCCCGCCTCAATCGTCTGGCGGGCATTGTACTGGGCAAACCACTCGACCAACTTCGGCGCCGGGCCGGCGCGCACCAGCGTGGCGTACTTGAAGGTGCGACCCACCTTGAAGCGCTCCAACGCCACCGTCAGCGGATAGGGACACCCATGCAGTTGCTGTTCGCCGATCAGCGCCATCTCGGCATTGTCACCCACCTTCTCCCAGGCCGCGCCGCGCGGCAGGTGTGCGCGCAAGGCGGTGGTGGTCCGGCCGTTGGGCGCCTTGCTGTTGGGCGCGTAGCCCATCTCCAACAGCCAGGTGAGATTCTCGCCCGACGCGAAGCCGGCATCCGCGCGCGCTTCAATCTCGGGCGCGTTGGGGTTGGTCTCATTGTCGGCGGCCAACTGCGCCTGCCAGGTGTGCAGGGCCACCAAGGCAGCTTCCTGTTCCGTCAACCGAGCTTGATGCGCTGCCAGAACGCGCGCGGCTTGGGCGATCTGCTCGGCGAGGCGCGGCAGGCGTTTCTGCCAACCGTCGGCCTGCGTCTGCAAACGGGCCTGTTTTCCCTGGGAAATTGGCCCGTTCAGCACCTGCTCAGCGTGGTAGCGTTTGCCGATCAGGGTTGTGTGCGTCTGCTGCAAGCGCTGAAGCTTCGCCTGTTGGTGATCGGTCAACCGCCGGGTGCGCGCGATGGCGGTGCGCTGCGCTTCGATCCGCTGGCTCACCAGTTGCGGGCGGCGGCGTGGGCGGACCCCGGTCTGCGCCTCGGCGGCGTGCAACAGTTCCTGCAAGCAGGCACTCGACACCGTGTCCCCAGGATGATGGAACCCGGCCAGCCAGACCCGTGTGCTTGCGGGTGGCGAGAGCGACACGCGCGCCAACTGATACCCCAGGCGCACTTGATCGTTCATCCATCCAAAGGCCGCCTCCGGATAGGTGGTGCTGGTGGCACTGACGCCTTGGCCCATCAAATCAAAGTCGTACACCAGCCGCTGGCTGCGCCGCGCCACTTCCTGCACCGTTGTCTCGATGAAGGGCCGACTGAAGGCGGCGATGGCCGCTTCCACGGCGCTGACGGTGGCGGCGTCACACGCCGCCAGGGTGCGGCCGACGGTGGTGTAGTGCGCAAAGTGGCCCAGCCCCCAAGCCCGCGCCACCACCGCATCGGGCGCCAAGGGGCGCGGTCCGTGATTGAGGTCTTGCAGATGTTCGATGCCGCTCATGATCCCGGCCAGAAATTCAATCAGCTTCGCCTGTGGGGCAAAGTCATGCGTCTTCTGCGTGATCGGACCGTGCCGCAACCGGTCCAGCAGCCCGTGTTGTTGCAAGAACTCCCCAAAGGCGACGAGCATTCCATGTTCGGTGTTGGTGATCGGCCAGTCTGGCGACGATGTGCTCACAGGCGGTTCCTCCGCCTGCGAGGCTACCGCCAGTCGGGCCGGGCGTGCAAAATTGCGTCTGATTCAACGAAACGCCGTCTGAATGCACATTCGTTACGCTAGTATCGCCCCAAGATGAGAGACGTGGAGTTGATCCGGTTCTGTGGACACCCTCAGGCTAGTGTGAAAGGAGTTCACGATTCCGAGAACACATCCCGCATATCCACCGGAATACAGGCAACAACTCATCGAGCTGGTCAGAGCCGGTTGTGGCGCCGAGGAGCTCGCCCACGGATTTGAGCCTACGGCGCAGACAATCCGCAACTGGGCCGAGTAGGCCGACCTGGACGACGGTCGTCACCACGACGGTTTGACCACCGCCGAGCGCGAAGAACTGGCTCGCGTGCGGCGCGAGAATAAACAGCTGCGCCTGGAACACGAAATCCTGGCAGATTCTCCCGACCCAGCACCTGCGGTGTGGGCAGGTGTGCCCTTTCGGGGAAAGCCGCGGCCTGTTCTCAGTGCGGAGCAGCTCTCCGAGACCCCGCCCGAGACGCCCACGCCCACTGCGACGGAAAGCGAAGACGCTTCACCTCAGTTTGACCCCCTCGGCGACCGATGCGCCCTCGCCCACGGTTACTCCCACGGAGACGTCGAAAGTGACGCCGACGGCCCCGCCGACGCTCGGCCCGGTCGAGCGCAAGATCTTGTCCTGAGCTGAACACTACCTGGAGAGGAGGGCCTGGAGATACTCGCCCGGCGTACAGGCGATGATCGGGAGGATCGCCTTCCGCTGCTCTTCACCCAGGAAATGCCGGCGGTCGAGGGTGATCAAGTGCGTCGCATGGGCCGCCTGAGCCGCGGCGAGCACGTGCGCGTCTTTAGGAGCTACGATCCTGATCGCTGCTTCCATCTGCGCCAGGCTCGGCGCCGGGGCCACGGTCGGATCCATAGCGACGATCATGTGATAGAAGCGCAGCAGAACGGCCTCACCCAGCTTCTCGCGAATGTTGCGCTCAGCCTCGCGCAGAACCAGACGTGTCACCAGGGCTTTCGCCTTCCCCACGCGGCAGTAATCCAGCACCAGGGCCGATCCGCCTTCAGGCGCCGCGGAGGCGGCAATGATGGCGCTCGCGTCCAGGAAGAGGCGCGGCGGCTTCTCCCCCACCGATCAGCTCCCCAGCAGTTTGCGAGCCTTCCTCGCCACTCGAGGATCGATCTTGTCCTCTTCGAGGAAAGTCTCGATCTCGCGCGCATCGTACTTCCGCAGCAGCTGACTCCCATCGACCACGCGCAGGGGCGTGATCTCGATCCGGGCGCCTTTGAGGGTCATCTGCAGGAGAGTCTCCTCGTCGATGCCCAACCGCTGGCGGAAGTCAGCGGGAATCGTGATCTGTCCCCTGCCGTGCGGCTTGACCAGGCGCGTCAGGTGATCCGTTGCCATTGGCTCCTCTCAATCTTAGATATCCTGATTTTCTGAAAGTATGATAGTGCGAGTCCGCGGCGACGTCAAGGCCTCAATTCCCGACGAAACCACAACGAGGCCGGGGGGCTACACTGTGGCTTCCGCGCGGAACGATAGAGATGGCTCCCTTCCAAGGGTGGGAGCCAAAGGATGGAGAAGCGCCGCGGAGCATTAGCTTGCTGGCGACGGAGAATCGACCGAAGATGGGCGAGGGGATTGGAGGAGGTGGGTGGAGGGAGTCGAACGGCCGGGGAGGGGGGCAGTCTTGAATTCGCGACGAGGGGAACCCGTGAGAATCACTGGTTGGGCGCCAGGTCTAGCAATCATCGCGATCAGTACACCACAGAGAAAAAATGGCCGAACAAAAGCGCGATATGTGGAGTGAGTGGTTGCTGAACCGGCGATTTGGGGGCAATGCCGAGCAAATGAAAACCGTGATGGATTTCTTGTATCCGGTGCGCGACAAGGTTTTGCAACGTGCCAATTTGGGTGAAAACGAAACTCTGCTCGATATTGGATGTGGCGATGGGTTAATTGCCTTTGGCGCACTCGACAAAGCCCAGACAGTCAAGGTCATCTTTGGCGACATTTCGCAGGAGTTGCTCAATCATGCTCAAACTCTTGCGCAGAGTATCGGCGTTGTGGACCGTTGCCAGTTTATCTGCACGCCTGCCGAAGACCTTTCAGCCATTGACAGCGCGTCGGTTGACGTAGTGACCACGCGCTCAGTGTTGATTTACGTTGCGGCAAAGCTGCAGGCATTCAGCGAGTTCTATCGCGTACTCAAGCCTCGAGGAAGGTTATCCATATTCGAGCCGATAAACAGATTTCGGTATCCCGAGCCAGAGCACATCTTTGGGGGCTATGACGTAACCCCGATAGTTGAGATAGCGAAAAAGGTCAAAGCGGTTTATCACAGGCTTCAACCCCCCGATAGCGATCCAATGCTTGATTTTGACGAGCGCGATTTGGTGATGTTTGCAGAGAAAGCGGGCTTCGAGGAAATCCGTCTCGAATTGCAGGTTGAAATCAAGCCAAAGGATAATAATGTGAGCTGGGAAAGAATGTTGCGAGTAGCAGGTAACCCTAGAATCCCGACTCTGGAAGAAGCGATGCAGGCAACTCTAACACCAGCGGAGCAAGAAGCGTTTGTTGCACAATTGCGCCCGCTTGTAGAAGATAAGCGAGGAGTAAGTCATTCAGCGTTGGCTTATCTTTGGGCAGTCAAATAAGATGGGTGTGCCGCCCAACCCGGCATGCAGCCAACCCGCTTCGCTGGCGCTCGCGGGCGGCTCACCTGATGGCCGTTAGATGCCAGCAGAAGCCGATCCTGCGGATCAGCGTCGGGTTGGAGCCTACGATTAAGCCCCAGCAAGGCGTTGAATATCGCGGCATCCTACATCGGCGCTCCGTAACGGCGCCCAGTTGAACGAATATGTACGGGCAGAAGGCGTCGTCTGTGGATCAGTAGACTGCTGGGTTCGAGATTGAGTTCCCTCCCCAGACGACGTAAAGAGCATCGTCCGGGGCGGCGCGGAAACCGGGATTGATCAGGAATACCTGCGCTCCCAGACAACCAAAGCAACCCTCGAGCGGGTTGTGCGACCCAGGCATGAAGTCAATGCCCCAGCCCCAGTCCGGCTTGAGAGGGAGATCGAACTTCCCGCTTGAGAGCAGCACGCCTTCTTCACTCGTCAAGGTGAACGAGACCGTCAGCCTGCCCAAAGGCAATGTTGCGAGCCTCCCTGTGCCAAACAGTTGGCCGTCGCCGTTGTAATCATCGAAGTCGACCCCCGTGAAGGTCCGCTTTCGAATTCCGTCAGAGAACGTTACGGTCAGCATCTTGACGTCGAAGTGCTCGGAGGGATAAAAGTAGAACTCGACGTCAACTAGGGCCAACGGGCCTTCGTCAGACCTTAGGGATCTTCCGCCAATGGCCAACGCGACGAGCAGCAACACGCCAGCGATCACTGCTGCCATGATCCGGTGCCTCTTTGCAACCATTCGACGCCTCCAGGAATGACCCGAGTCGGTTGCCTAGCGCCTGTTCATGTCTCGTTCTCAAGACGAGCGCTCGTCCGAGATCGTTCCCGCCGTGCGCCTGGTTCCGCATAGGAGTCTTGTCTCGCTCGATTTTCTGCGGTTCGGATGATGGCTCGGATGTAGCCACCTGACTGATAGAATCACCCTCGATGCGCTTGCGCAGGATTGCCCTACTCCCGCTCTTCTTGCTCGTCGGCCTGGCCGCGGCAGGCTACGCCTGGCTCGCCGCCGACCTGCCCTCCCTGGATACGCTCCCCGAGCGGCTCAACCCGCCCAGCGTGCGCATCACCGACCGCCACGGCCGCCTGCTCTACGAAGTGCTTCCGGAAGAAGGCGGCCGCCATGCGGTCGTCCCGCTCGAGTCGATCCCCCTGGCGCTGCGCCAGGCGACGATCGCCACCGAA
>DATBWU010000181.1:0-12704 GCA_036514635.1 Anaerolineae bacterium
TTGTGGCGGCTGCGGGATACCCGGCTCGTTGTGGTGCGAACCCTGCCAGTCCAACACCCTGCCTTTGCCTTCCCCTGCGTGTGCGCGATGCAGTCAGCCCGGCGTCCATTCTGGCCTCTGCTCGAACTGCCGCGCGTCGCCGCCCGTCATCGATTCGATCCGCTCGATGACGCTATTCGAAGGGCGGATTCGCCACGCGATTCACGCCTTCAAATACGATCGCCGGGCGGCCTTGGCCGATCCGCTGGGCGATGCGCTGGCCTGTTTCTGGCAGCACCAGCCGACACCTGCGCAGGTTGTCGTGCCGGTTCCGCTGCATCCCCGCCGCCAGAAAGAACGCGGTTACAACCAGTCGGAGTTGCTGGCGCGCCGGTTGGGCCACGTCGCCGGGCTGCCGGTGCGACCCACTGTACTGCACCGCACGCGCGTCACAGCCTCGCAGATGACACTCAACGCGGCAGACCGCCGGGCGAACGTGGCCGATGCGTTTCAGGCCAACGCGGCTGCCGTGCGCGGCCTCGACGTATTGCTGATCGACGATGTGTGTACCACCGGTGCGACGTTGGATGCCTGCGCGATGGCGCTCAAAGCCGCCGGCGCGCAGGCCGTCCACGGGCTGACTCTGGCCCGCACGCCGTAGGAGCCGGTAGAACCGAATATCCCTGCGATGGAGGAAACATGGAAGTCACCATTCGTGGTCGAAATATCGCCGTGACCGATCGCTTGAATGAATACGTGACGAAGAAGACGGCCAAGCTCGATCGCTACCTGCCGACGATCGACGAGGCGCACATGGACTTGTCGGTCGAGAAGACGCGCGCCGCGCAGGATCGCAAGGTCGTGCAGTTGACCGTGCGCAATCGCGGTGCGATCCTGCGCGCCGAGGAGCGTGATCAGGACATCTTCGCCGCGATCGACGCGGTGATCGATAAGATGCAGCGCCAGATCACGCGCTACAAGGAACGCATCTACCAGCGCGGCGAACGCGCCGCAGGCGAGAAGCCGGCCATCGCGCTCGCCGAGGCGGAGCCGATTGAGATGACCGCTGAAAACGCCGGGTCGATTGTGCGTGTGAAGCGTTTTCCCGTATCACCGATGGGCCCCGAAGAGGCCCTCGAGCAAATGGAACTTCTGGGTCACGATTTCTACGTGTTCTTCAATGCCGAGACCGAATCGATCAACGTGTTGTATCGCCGCCGCGATAACAACTACGGCTTGCTTCAACCCGAACTGGCTTGAAGCGCCTGCTGCTAACCCCGAACTGCTGACTACGAACCTCGAAGACACCGGGACACAAAGGACTTCAAGTCTTTTCGGCTCTGCCGACTTGGGCGGGACGCTTCGCAGGAACCGCGAAGGCGCGCCCCCGACGCGAAGCGTCGAACACGCCCTGTCCGACGCGAAGCAGCGGAGGCGCGCTGGCGAGCATAAGACCTCGGAAGTTTTCACCAGGTTTGGATGAGCGACACACTTGCCCTCGTCATGCTGGTGCGCGGGCGAAGACCCGGCCCACCCTGGCTGCGCACGATGGACGCCATTGTGCTGGCGGCCGCGCGGGACACGCTGGCCCGCGCCGCCGGCGTGTTTGATCGCCTGATCGTCGCCACGCCCGATCGTGAATGGGCCGAGTCGCTGCGCGACCTCGGCGCTGAGATCGATTGCGATCGGCCCGGCGAGCCGTTCCACTTTGGCCGCCGCCTGGCCGACGTGGTGACGCGCTTCGGGCTGGATCGCATTTTCTACACGGGCGCGGCCAGCGCCCCGCTGTTGAGTCGCGACGACCTCGCGGCGATTGCGCACGAGGCGCGCGGGGCCGCATCCGTGGTTATCGCCAACAACATCCATTCGACCGACTGGGCGGCGATTGTCCCGGCGCGAGCCGTGAGCGGATTGGCCGACCGCTTCCACCTCGACAGCGCGCTGGGCTGGGTGCTCTCGCGCGAAGCGGGGCTGACGCCACGCCTGTGGCCGCGTTCGCCCGCCTCGCTACTCGATATCGACACACCGCTGGATGCGCTGATCGCCGCGCAGCACCCGAATGCGGGCGCGGCGCTGCGGGCGGCCGTCGCCGCGTCGGGCTGGCCGCGCGATCGAATCGACGCGGTGCGCCGCGTCTTGGCGACGCCCGCGACGCGCCTGGCCCTGATCGGGCGTGTGCCCTCGTGGTCGATGGGCCTGCTCGAACAGAAGACGCAATGCTGGGTGCGCGTGTTTAGCGAGGAGCGCGGTATGCGCGCGTCGGGGCGGACGGCGAGCGGCGGCGTGCGCTCGCTCGTGGCGAATTACATCGAGGCCGTCGGCGTGCGGCGTTTTTTCGCCGACCTGGCCGAGATGACGGACGCGGCGCTGATCGATTCGCGGGTCATCCTCGCCGCGCGCAACGTATGGCCGGACGATGCCGCGCGCTTCGCCTCGGATTTGCTGATGCCGGATGGGGTTGGCGATGCTTTCTTGCGGGAGTTCACACAGGCTGCCGCTGCGTGCCCGATTCCGATCCTGCTGGGGGGACACTCGCTGGTCGCGGCGGGGTTGTGGACGATTTTGGAAGAGTTGCTCGGTGAATAGTAATCAGTGATCAGTCATCAGTAACCAGTGATCACTGGTCACTGACTACTGATCACTGATCACTTTGCTATCACAGCGCTGGGGCCGTTAGTTTCGCCAGTTTCTCCCCCGCTTCGCGCCAGGTGATGTGCGACAGGCCCATCTTGCGGCGCAGTGTTTCGTCGGGCATGCCGCCCCGCTTGTCGCGCACCGCGCTCGTCCAGCGCAGCGCCTCGAACGACAGCGGCTTGCCGAGACCGGCCAGCTTCCCCACATCGGTCAGCACGTACTCAAGGTTGCGCGCCGACCACGGGAACAGCACGTCTTGGATGCCGTACTGCGCCAGATATTCTTTCAGCAGGTCGGGCCAGTGGCGATCGAGTCTCAGTTTGCGCTCTTTGTGGCGATGGCGCGCGTCCGCGTAGCGAATCCACAACGCCGGCTCATTCGGGTCGGATAGATCGATGTGCTCCACTCGAATCGCCATGCACTCGCTCTTCTTGATGCCCGTCGTCAACAGCAGGGTGACGAGCAGGTGCGGGCGCGCGTCGGGCCTGGGGGGCGCATTGGGATCGGCGGCCAGGCCGGCGCGCATGTGCTGCGTCACGGCCAACACCGCTTCGACTTCGTTATCGAACAGGATGTCGGGTAGGGGCGTCTTCACCGGCTGGTGAACGATCGGCAGTGCCGGATCGACCGGGAGCGCGCCCGATTCTTTCAGCCAGCCGAAGAATGTCTTGAGCGTGGTGATGCGCCGCGCCAGCGACTTGGGGTTGCACGGCACGCCGCGCCCGGCCACCAGCCAGTCGATGAAGCGCTCCAGGTCGCGATGCGCGATCTCGCCGATCGACTTCCGGGCGGTGAAGTACTCGGCGACGATGTTGAGATCGTACATGAATGACTTGACGGTGTTTTCGCTGAAGCGCCGCGCGATCATGTGCTCGCGGTAAGCGCCCATCGCCGCCGACAGAGATGTGCGCGGCGTCAGCGCGCTTGCGCGATCGACAACCGGCTCGATCGTGGGTTTCGACTCCGGCTGCGGCTCGTGCGGCTTGTCGAACAGCGAGAGTTGTTCCGCCGACATGATCGCTCTGAACCCCGCGAACGGGTGTGGTGGAGATAAGCCTACCCTGAGCAGGCGCACGTGTCAAGGCGCGGGATGGCAGGTGATTATTCACACCCCGCCACGGAGGCACAGAGACACGGAGAAAAGCCAAGCTGAGTCGCATACCGGCCAAGTCGCAACCTGGTGGTACAATGGTTGCGGCCCGCGAGCAGTTTTATTCGTGGAGAGCGTTCGGCAATTGCTTCACGCCTGTCGCCCGACGATTCATCGTCGGGCTAATCAAGAAAAGCCGGATCAATCCGGCTGAAGCGGCAAGCAGCCTGCTTCAGCAGGCTGCGCTTTTTTAGCCCGGTGATTCATCACCGGGCGCTGCCCGCGAATTACCGAATGCTCTCTCGTGTTCATTCGTGTAGATTCGTGGATCAAATCCTTCGGTTGCGGCAGGAGGCCGCGCTATGCTCCCAGTCCAGGAATTTGTCGCGCGCGTGGTGGAGAATGTGGAACAGGTGATCGTCGGCAAACGCGACACGATCGAGCTGTTGATGGTCGCGCTGCTGTGTGAAGGGCACGTGCTGATCGAAGACGTGCCGGGCGTGGGCAAAACGATGCTGGCCCGTTCGCTCGCCATCAGCCTCGGCGGGTCGTTCAAGCGCTTGCAGTGCACGCCCGATCTGCTGCCCAACGACGTGACCGGTGTATCGGTCTTCAACCAGCAGACCGGCCAGTTCGATTTTCATCCCGGCCCGATCTTCGTGAACATCTTGCTGACCGACGAGATCAATCGCGCCACGCCGCGCACGCAGTCGGCCCTGCTAGAGGCCATGCAGGAACAACAGGTGACGGTCGACGGCGTCAGCCGACCGCTGCCTCGACCGTTCCTGGTGCTGGCGACTCAGAACCCAATCGAGTACGAAGGCACGTTCCCCCTGCCGGAGGCGCAGCTCGATCGATTTCTGATGCGCATCTCGGTGGGTTATCCCGCCCCGCGCGACGAGCGCCAGGTCTTGTTGAACCTGCGCCGCGAACATCCCATCACCCGCCTGCAGCCGACCGCCGATTGCCAGGACTTGATGGCGCTGCAGCGGCAGGTGTGGGACGTGCACATCGACGACTCGTTGCAAGACTACATCGTCCGGCTGGTCGACGCGACGCGGAAGCATTCCGACCTGGCTTTAGGGGCCAGCCCGCGCGCCAGCCTGGCCTTGTTCAAGACGGCCCAGGCTCTGGCTGCGATTCGAGGTCGGGATCATGTCATCCCCGACGACATTAAGCGTCTCACGCCGGTTACGATCGCGCACCGCCTGATCGTTCGGCCCGAATCCGAGCTGCGCGGGCGGACGGCCCAGGCGGTGGTGAGCGATGTGATCGAGCGTACGGCGCTCGATATTGGAAAACTGGCGTAGAAGGCGTGAGATGGCGAGCAGTCTCATCTTGCTCACGATCGTGCTTGCGGTGTTGGCCGTCATCCTGCGGCAAGATTTTGTCTTGACGCTGTGCTACCTGCTGCTGGGCGCGTTCATTATCGGGCGCGGCTGGACCCGGCGTGCGCTGAATGCAGTCGCCTTTACTCGCACGCTGTCCTCCAGGCACGTCTTCGTGGGCGAAAAAGTGCAGGTCCGCCTGGACGTGGTGAACCGGGAATGGCTGCCCGTCATCTGGCTGCAACTGCACGATACGCTGCCGGTGAGCATGGCGACGCCGCCCTTCTTCACGCGGGTGGTCAGCCTCGGCCCGCGCGGGCGGGTGGGGTTTGAGTATGCCTTGCAGTCCTACAAGCGCGGCTACTATCGCATCGGCCCGCTGACCTTGTATTCCGGTGACGTGCTCGGCCTGGGGGAAGAAGCGGTTCGCGTGACTGCGCCCGACTCCTTGATCGTCTATCCCAAGGTCGTGCCATTGACGTGGGTGCCGCTGCCGTCGCAGTCGCCGATGGGCAATCTGCGCCACACCCAGCCGATCTTCGAGGACCCCAGCCGGGTGATCGGCAAACGCGACTACGTGGCCGGTGACTCATTGCAGCGCGTGGATTGGAAAGCGACCGCCGTCGTGGGGCGCTTGCAGGTTAAGCAGTATCAGCCCTCGATCGCGCTCGAGACGCTGATCGTGTTGAACCTGACCCCATCCGATTACAACCTGCGCACACGCTCAGACGACTCGGAACTGGCGATCGTCGTCGCCGCCTCGTTGGCGAACTGGGTCACCGGGCGCAAGCAGGCCGTAGGCTTGATTACCACCGGAAAGGACCCACTGGCCGCCGGAGGTCGAAGCCCAATGCTGCCCTCTCGGAAGGGGCGGGCGCACCTGGCGCGGATCCTGGAGATGCTGGCGCGCATCGAGCTGGCCGAAAGCGGCCCCCTGGTCGATGCACTTCGGCGCGAAAGCGTCCGCCTGTCGTGGGGCACTACGCTGATCGTGATCACACCACAGGCGGATGAGTTGCTGTTCGACGGCCTGCTGCAAGCCCGCCGCGCGGGTCTGAACGTCATGCTGATCGTGTGCGGTTTCGGTGTCGTGAGCGAGGCCCGGCGCAAGGCGCAGCAGTTGGGTATCCCGGTTCATTCGATTACGCGCGAGCGCGATCTGGACATGTGGCGACGGTGAGCGATGATGACGCGCAAGGGACCTAAAGCCGTTCCGGCGATTCGACCACACCTGCGCTGGCTGAATACCGGCATCGTCGGGCTGATGATGGTCTGCGTCGCAGCCACCGTGCGCCAGGCCGGCGCACGCGTGTCGTCGGGCTGGAACAGCGATTACGTGTTGCTCTTGTCCTTCGGGGTGGCCCTGGAGGCGATGGCCTCGACGCGCCGCGCGAGTCGATACGAGCTGTTCAGCCGTGGGTGGTTCAAGATTCGCATCCCCGAATGGATCGTGATTCTGCTGAGCGCCAAGATTGCCGCATACGCAGTGCACGGCACAGATCAGTTCGTTGCGGATCTGGCTCGTTGGCGGGAGGATTTCGTCGGCGGCTTCTTCGGCGGCGAGTACCTGATCGCCTGCCTCGTCTTGTTTCTGATTTGGATTGTCAGTGCCCGCCTGGCCGACAGCCTGACGACGCTGGAAAGCGGCGATTCGACCGTTCTGCAGAATCGCGAGGGAATCTACGACGATTACCAGCGTGCACGCCACAACCTGTACGACGATATTTTTATCACCGGTGGCGGCATGTTGTTCTTGCTCAGCGTGCTGCGGCTTGAGCAACTGTCTGTGGACTCGGTCGCCGTTCCGCCGGTGGATGTATCGGGCGCGCTGCTGTATTTCATCTTGGGCCTCGTCCTGCTAAGCTACAGCCAGTTCGTGGCGCTGCGGGGTCGGTGGCGGATCGAAGGCCTGCGCGTCGAACAGGCGTTGGCCCGGCGCTGGCTGGTGTACAGCGCCGGCCTGCTCGCCGTGCTGGTCGCACTGGCCCTCATACTGCCGAACCAGTACTCCATCGGCTTGTTCGACACACTCGGCATCCTCCTGGCTACCTTGATCAACATCCTCTTAGGGTTGGTCGGCCTCCTCGTGTTTCTAGTGACACTCCTGCTCGCCCTGTTGAACAGCCTGTTCACCGGCCGCCCCATCGATCTTTTCGCGTCCCAAGCACCTCAACCATTCGTGCTCCCGCCGCAGTCGGCTGGCAAGTCGATCCCGTTCTCGGAAGTGATCAACTCGGTCGTCTTCTGGGCCTTCTTTCTGACCGTCATCGTGTACGCCGTGCGCCATTACCTGCAGCAGCACCAGGAAGTCAATACGCGGTTCAAGCGGATTCCCTTCGTGGCGCAGCTGGCCCAAGTCTGGCGATGGCTCTGGACGCTCGTGATCGGCGCGAGGCAACAGGCGACCAACGCTATCGCCGTGCGCCTGCGGCGCTGGCGAGACGCGTCCCGGCCGGGCAGTGTGGATCGCGCCGGTCGATTCGTCAACGTGCGACGCTTAGCGCCGCGCGAGCGTGTGCTGTTTTACTATCTCACCGCCGTGCGGCGCGCCGGCGAGCACGGCTGGCCCCGGAAGCCGTTCCAGACGCCGAACGAGTACGCGGCCCACCTGCGCGACGAGCTGCCCGAGGTCGCCGACGAGGTCACGCGGATCACGGATGGGTTCGTGGAGGCGCGCTATAGCCGACATGAGATTTCCGATGACCAGGCGGGTCGTGTTCGGCGGGGGTGGGAGCGCATCCGGCGAGCACTACGCGTCAAGCGTGAGCGGAAACCGTAACCAAGCGCCCGAAATCGGGTTCTTTTTATAGGCCCTCCGGTTTTTCCGTGAGGTATTTGCTCTGGGTCGAGAGGCATTAAGACCGTACACCAAGTTTGACACAATGTCCATGTGATGATAATCTATGTGTGCTGGCGGGGGTACATCTTCGAAGGAGACAACCAGTGGCTAATGTAACCTATGAGCATGTCACAAAGCGATTTGGCAATGTGACTGCTGTCAAGGACTTGAATATCCAAGTCGCCGACCGGGAGTTCCTCGTCTTCGTCGGGCCGTCCGGTTGTGGCAAATCGACCAGCCTGCGCATGCTGGCCGGACTGGAAGAAATCACCGAAGGCAAGATTTATATCGCCGACCGCCTCGTCAACGAGGTCGCCCCCAAGGACCGCGACATTGCCATGGTGTTCCAGTCCTACGCGCTGTACCCTCACATGTCGGTGTTTGACAACATGGCCTTCGCGCTCAAGTTGCGCCGGATGCCGAAGAACGAGATCGACCGGCGCGTCAAGCAGGCGGCCCGCACGCTGCACATCGAAGACCTGCTGGAGCGCAAGCCGAGGCAATTGTCCGGCGGTCAGCGCCAGCGCGTGGCGCTGGGGCGCGCCATCGTGCGCGAGCCGAAGGTGTTCCTGCTCGACGAGCCGTTGAGCAACCTGGATGCCAAGCTTCGCATTCAGACCCGGGCCGAGATCACCAAGTTGCACAATCAATTGGGGACGACCTTCATCTACGTGACCCACGACCAGATGGAAGCGATGACGATGGGCACGCGCATCGCGGTGATGAAGGATGGTATTCTGCAACAGATCGATACGCCGCAGACACTGTACGATCGGCCGGCGAATACGTTCGTGGCAGGCTTCATCGGCACGCCGAGCATGAACTTCTTCGATGTCAACATCGATCGCGGCGACGGCGGCCTGCGCGCGGTGAGCGACGGATTCCAATTGAGTATCCCTGCGCCGCGCCACGATGCACTGAAGAATTACGCCGGCCAGACGGTGGTCATGGGCATTCGGCCCGATGACTTGCATGACGAATCCTTCACGCCGCCAGGGATCAACGCCGGGCCGATCGACGCGCGCGTAGACCTCACCGAGTTGATGGGCAATGAAGTGTTCGTGTACCTGCTGACCGGCCGCTACACCTACGTCGCCCGCGTCGATCCGCGCACGCAGGCGCGCGCGGGCAGCCAGGTTCGCATCATCGCCAACCTGGATAACATCCACTTCTTTGACAAGAGCACCGAGCGCGTGATTCGCTAACCAAGTGACCGGCACTTTGAGAGTGCCGGTCACTTTTTATCGACAATAGAAACCGGGTTTCCCACCTCTTCGCTCTGCGTTGGGGTCTTGGGGAAACCCGGTTTCTGGTTTAGCCTTTTGACTTGTCCTATTCAGTGTGTTAGTATAGCGGGGCGAATGTTCGAAGATGCGGACCACCTATGGATGATCCCCTCAAGATTCTATTTCTCGCCGTCGAATGCACACCGTTCTACAAAGTGGGTGGGCTGGCCGACGTGGTCGGCTCGCTGCCGCGCGCACTGCGCGATCTGGGCCACGATGTGCGTGTGGCGATGCCGCGCTACAAGTCGATCGACGGCCACGCTTACCGATTGGCCCGCCTCGGCACGCCCTTCACCGCGTATGCCGGCAGTGAAGAACGCCGCACCGAGATGCTCTACTCGGATGCAAGCGGTGTGCCGACGTACTTCGTGTGGGACGAACGCTACTTCAATCGGGATACCGTCTACGGCCAACCCGATGAAGTGATGGCCTTCGTCTTCTTCGCCCGCGCGGTGATCGAATTCTTGCGGGCGGGTGACTGGCTGCCCGATGTGATCCACGCCCACGACTGGCACGCCGCGCCGGCGGTGGCCTGGTTGGATATCATGGGGCGTCACGATGCGCGCTTGGCGCGCATCGCTTCTGTTTTTACGATCCACAACCTGGTCTATCAAGGGGTCACCGGCGACGCCATCTGGACCTTCGCCGGGTTGCCCGCGCGCCATCAGCACCTGGCAGCCGAGCAGCCCGGCACGATCAACTGGATGGCGCGCGGCATCGCGCATGCCGATGTCGTCAACGCCGTCAGCGTGCGTTATGCGCGCGAGATCATGATGCCGAAGTACGGCGCGGGCCTGGATGGGCTGCTGCGCGAGCGCAAGGATCGTGTCAGTGGCATCCTCAACGGGCTTGACTTGCAAGCGTGGAACCCTGCCGACGATCCGGCGCTGGTCGCGCACTTCGATGCGCAGTCGCTCGATCGGCGGGGGCGCAACAAACGTGCGCTCCAGGCGGCGCTGAAACTGCCACGCAA
The DNA here is from genome assembly GCA_036514635.1 of Anaerolineae bacterium. Taxonomy (GTDB): domain Bacteria; phylum Chloroflexota; class Anaerolineae; order Fen-1058; family Fen-1058; genus DASSFZ01. The sequence goes on from DATBWU010000181.1 coordinate 10,130, forward strand.
CGGTGCGCCGTTGATCGGCATGGTCTCGCGGTTGGTCGAGCAGAAGGGGTTCGATCTGTTGCTCCGGGCGATGGACGATGTGCTGGCGCGCAAAGTTCAGATCGCCGCGCTCGGCTCCGGTGACGAGCCTTACGCGGCCGCCTTCACTCAGCTTGCCGCACGCTATCCCAAGCAGGTGGCCTTCGTCGGGCGCTTCGACGACGATCTGGCCCGGCAGATTTACGCGGGCAGCGACATGTTCCTGATGCCGTCGCGCTTCGAGCCGAGCGGCCTGGGGCAGATGATCGCCATGCGCTACGGCTCGGTGCCGATCGTGCACGCGACCGGCGGCCTGGCCGATTCGGTGATCGATGCGACGCGCCGCCGCGCCCACGGCACCGGTTTCACCTTTGGCCCCCACACGCCGCGCGGCCTACTCGATGCGCTCGATCGCGCGCTCCGAGCCTATCGCTCCGAGCGCACGTGGCGCAGCATCCAGGCTCGCGCGATGACGGCGGATTTCTCATGGGCGCGCTCGGCCCTCCGGTATGAGCGGCTTTATCGCAAGGCGATGGCGTTGCATGCGGCCGTGTGAGGTTCGATCCCCTGCATGTGTTGAAACTGAACTGAGGTGTCCATGCGCGCTGTAGCCATGATCCTGGCCGGCGGCCGTGGCAAGCGATTGAGCATCCTCACGCAGAAACGCGCCAAGCCGGCTGTGCCGTTCGCTGGCAAGTACCGCATCATCGATTTCCCGCTATCCAATTGCGCGAACTCGGACATCACCACAGTTGGCGTGCTCACGCAGTATCGCCCCTACTCGCTCAACGATCACATTCGCATCGGCGCGCCGTGGGACCTCGATCGCCGGCACGGCGGCGTGTGGCTGTTGCATCCTTACGAGCGCCAGAACGAGATGCGATATTACTCCGGCACTGCCGACGCCATCCAGCAAAACTTCGACTTCATCCGGCATCACAACCCCGACCTGGTGCTGATCCTCGCCGGCGACCACATCTACAAGATGAACTATGACGACCTGTTCACGTTTCACACTTCGCACCAGGCCGATCTGACGATTGCCACGTTGAAGGTGTCGCTGGAAGAGACATCGCGCTTTGGCATTCTCGAGACCGATTCGTCGTATCGAGTTGCGTCGTTTCAAGAGAAGCCGCTTCAGCCCAAGGGCACGCTCGCCTCGATGGGCATTTACGTGTTCAACCTGGAGGTGTTGAGCCGCGCTCTCCGGGAGGATGCCGCCGATCCTCATTCGGAACACGATTTTGGCAAGAACATCATCCCCAAGATGGCCGGCACGCACCGTGTCTTCGCCTTTCCATACAGCGGTTACTGGGTCGATGTCGGAACCGTTCAGTCGTATTGGGAGACGCACATGGATCTCCTGGTCGACGAGCCGCTGCTCAACCTGAACGATCGCAAGTGGGTGATTCACACCGTTTCAGAAGAGCGACCGCCGGTGAACATTCGCACCGGGGCGACGGTTTCGCACAGCCTGATCACCGATGGTTGCGTGATCGAAGGGACGGTCGAATACAGCGTGCTCTCGCCCGGGGTGCGCGTATCGCGCGGCGCGGTCGTGCGCAACTCGATCGTGCTGACCGACGCCGACGTCCGCGCCGGAGCCGTCGTCGACCGCAGTATCATCGACAAGGAAACCGTCATTGGCGAGAACGCGCAGGTCGGCTATGGTGCAGACTACAGCCCCAACCCCATAGGCGATCTGACGACAGGCATTACACTGGTCGGCAAGAAGGCTCGCATCAAGGCGGGCGTGAAGATCGGGCGCAACTGCGTGATCGGCGGCGATGTCATTGAGTCCGATTTTCTCGACTCGATGGTTCCTAGCGGCACGTTGGTCGGGCGGCTGCCGGGGCAATGAACCCCTCATCCACACCCCCACCCCCTCTCCCAACTTGGGAGAAGGGAGAGGGGGTAGATCATTCTCATACATGACACTATGACCAACAAACTGTACCTCGCACTCGTCTTGCACAACCATCAACCGGTGGGCAACTTCGACTTTGTGTTCGAAGAAGCGTATGCGAACGCCTACGAGCCGATGCTCCGCGCGCTCGAGCGGCATCCCGGTGTGCGGTTGACGATGCACTGGTCGGGCGCACTGCGCGACTGGCTGCATGCCAATCGCCCGGATTTCCTCAAGCGCGTTCGGACGCTGGTCGGGCGCAAACAGATCGAGCCGCTCGGCGGCGGCTATTACGAGCCGGTGCTCGTCGCGCTGCCCGACGCGGACAAGATCGGCCAGTTGACCAAGCTCAGCGAGATGGTGCAGGCCGATTTCGGCGAGCGGCCACGCGGCGCCTGGCTGGCCGAACGAGTGTGGGAGCCGCACCTGCCGCGTTTCCTGGCCGAGGTCGGCGTCGAATACACGCTGCTCGACGATACGCACTTCACGCAGGTCGGGTTGAACCAAGACGAGTTGTACGGCTATTACATCACGGAAGAACAAGGTTATCAGATCAAGGCGTTCGCCTCGTCGAACCAATTGCGCCACGCGCTGCCGTGGTGGCCGGTCGATCGCGTCGTGGACTGGCTGCGCGCGCGGGCCGAGCCAATG
>DATBWU010000182.1:0-25432 GCA_036514635.1 Anaerolineae bacterium
TCCCCCAAAAGACGGGGACTTCGTGCACCGCATGTGTCCGGCTTTGTGGTATGCGCCCGACGATTTTGCGAAGCACCCCGTAGCGCAGCGGAGTGGGCATCGTCGGGCGCAAACGGCCTGACATGTTTTGCGTGCACACGGACTTAACTGCTAGTTGACTTTCAGTTCGGAGGTGTTATAATTTAGCACGAAGTTCCACTCTGATGTTGTATCAACGCCCTGACTCCCGGTAACTCCTTACTGAATGACGATTCCTCTGCGCCAATTGACAACTTCGGAGTGACTTTGCTGCCTGTGACTGGGTAATGCACATCGGCGTGCAAGCCGCAAGCCCGGCATACCGCCCGGCTGCGCTCGATGTGCTTTTACCCGACGATCCGAATCGGGCCGCTCACTCTCCCCATCGGGTATACTGCCTTCTACGGAGCATTGTCGTGGATTTCATAGAACTTGAAGCCAAAACGCTGACCGAGTTGCGTGATCTGGCACGCAGCATGGACCTGTCCGGCACGAGCCGGCTGAAGAAAGAGGATCTGATCCTGCGCCTGCTGCGCGCCAAGGCCGAGCAGCAGGGGTACATCTTCGGCGGCGGCGTGCTAGACATCGTTGAAGACGGCATCGGCTTCCTCCGCAGCGACCATTACCTGCCCGGCCCGGAGGACGTGTACGTCTCGCAATCGCAGATTCGCCGCTTCGGCCTGCGTACCGGCGATATGGTCGTGGGCCAGGTGCGACCACCGAAGGACAGCGAGAAGTACTTCGGCCTGCTGCGCGTCGAAGCGGTCAACGGCCTGGACCCCGAAGCCGCCAAGGCCCGTCCCGTTTTCGAGAAGCTCACCCCCATCTTCCCCAACGAGCGCTTCAACCTGGAAGTCGAGCCGAACAACCTGACCACCCGCCTGCTGGACATCATCGCGCCGGTCGGGCGCGGCCAGCGCGGGCTGATCGTCTCGCCGCCCAAGGCTGGCAAGACCACCGTCCTCAAGCACATCGCCAATGCCATTTCGCGACGCTATCCCGAAGTGCACCTGATGGTGTGCCTGATCGGCGAGCGCCCGGAGGAAGTCACCGACATGGATCGCTCAGTCGAGGCCGAGGTGATCAGTAGCACCTTCGACGAGCCGCCCACCAGCCACGTCCACGTCGCCGAAATGGCGCTGGCCCGCGCCAAGCGCCTGGTCGAGGGCGGGCGGCACGTCGTCATTCTGATCGACTCGATCACCCGGCTCGGCCGGGGGTACAACAACACCGTCGCGTCGAGCGGGCGCACACTGTCGGGCGGCATCGATCCGGCGGCGCTCTATCCGCCCAAAGGCTTCTTCGGCGCGGCGCGCAATATCGAAGAAGGCGGCAGCCTGACCATCATCGCCACGTGCCTGGTCGATACCGGCAGCCGCATGGACGACGTGATTTACGAGGAATTCAAAGGAACCGGCAACATGGAGCTGCACCTCAGCCGCCGGATGCAGGAGCGGCGCGTCTTCCCGGCCTTCGACATCGAGCGCTCCGGCACGCGCCGCGAGGAACTCCTGCTCGACCCGGAGACGCTAAGCAAGACCTGGCTGATCCGCCGGATGCTCGACCAGATGGTCAACGGCGGCGGCATGTCCGAAGCCCAGGCAATGGAGGCGGTGCTGGCGCGGATGGCCCGCACCAAGACCAACGCCGAATTCCTGACGTCGCTCCGGGACGGAATATAACAGGAAACCGGGTTTCTTCACGAATATTGGGGCCACATCTGGGGGCAGATCGAGCATCTGCCCCCAAATTATTGGCTTTTTGGCGCTTTCCCCATGACGAACCTCACTTGCCCCCTGGGCTGTTTATGCTATAATCGCGCCCAGTTCGGGCGTCACGGGGTTTCCCCCGGACGACCGAATCATCCCCATGGAAATTCCCGACCTTCGCCCGCGCCAGGCCCTTCGTCGACGAATGCCATCGACCGAAACGGTCGTTGATCGCAAGGCGGTTTTGCCTGCTATCTCTTCGGCTTCTGTCGCGCGGGGTATCGCGGGCGCAGCGGTATTCTTCAGCCGCCTGGTCATGTACCTGTCCACCGACCTCACCCGGACAGGTTTTGCGCGTCTGGTTTCACATGCCACGATTCTGCTCGTGACAGTCGGAGTGATCGCGCTGAGCACACTGGCATCGAACACTGCCCGGTCCGATACGCTGTTCAACATCCCGATGGCGCGATCGGCCGCCGCGACCGACGTGCCGATCTCCGACTTTCCGATCTACGCCGCCGGCGGCGCGCTGTTGTACCAGCAATCGGGCATCGTGCGGCAGGCCGATCCGTTTACCATCATCCCTGACCGCCCGCGCCGTGGTGTGATTGAATACACGGTTCAGCCGGGCGATGCCCTGTTTACGATTGCCTCTCGATTCGGCATCACGCCCGAGTCGATTTTGTGGAACAACCAGGAAACGCTGAACAACGATCCGCACAAGATTCTCCCTGGCACGGTTCTCTTGATTCCGCCGGTCAGCGGCGTCATTCACACGATTCAAGAGGGCGACACACTGGAAAGCATCGCCGCGCAGTACAAAGTCACGGTCGATGCGATTGTCGTCGACGGCGCACAGTGGAACAACCTGCTGGAAGGCCGGTTGCCATCCGCCGGCAGTACGCTGATCGTCCCCGGCGGCCAGAAGGAATTCAAGGGGTGGGAGCTGCCCAGGGCCGTTGTCCGCTCGGACGGGAGGGGAGCAGGCGCGGTCGCGCTCGGCCAATGCGCAGAGGTCACCGGCGGGGGTTTGGCCGGCAGTGGCTCGTTCATCTGGCCGGCCAACAGCCACTGGGTCAGCGGCTATAACTACTCGGTCTGGCACCGGGGGCTGGACCTGGCGGGACGCGCCGGTGATCCCGTGTACGCATCCGATAGCGGGTTCATCGTATACGCCGGCTGGAGTACCGTGGGCTACGGCAATCTGGTCGTCATCGATCACGCCAACGGCTGGCAGACCTGGTACGCGCACCTGAGCCAGATCTATGTGACCTGCGGCCAGAATGCGTGGCAGGGCAGCACCATCGGCGCGGTCGGCTCTACCGGCAATTCCAGCGGCCCGCACCTCCACTTTGAGACGCGCTTCCAGGGCGATCTACTGAACCCCTTCAACGTTTTACCGCCGCCCTAATCGGCCAGCCTCTCGGGCGGTTTCCCATGAGCTCCCGATCGAATCGGCTATTCACGCACGCGGCCCTTAGCCGCGATAAAGACGTTTCTGGCTCTTCCGGCTTGGGCGGGAAAAAGTCTCACCGCAAAGGCGCGAAGGGCGCGAAGATTCGGAAAACTTGGCGTGCTTGGCGTCTTCGCGGTTCCTGCGAAGCGTCCCGTTCGATCCGGTAGAGCCACGTTTCTCTATTCGAGCGAATGACAATCTTCTATCGCGCCTGGTCGTCGATGATCAAATGGTCAGCGGTGGTTGTGCTCAAGAGCACAGATGTCGCCGGACTGGGTGGCTTGCTGGGTCGATATGCCATCCACGCCACCATTGTCTGCCTGGCGCTGCTGGTCGTGGGCATCGGTTCGATGCCGCGCGCCGATTCGGTGCCGGCCGGCATTCTTTCCACATCGATCAGCGAGCCTGCCCCCGAGCCGTATTACGAGCTCTTCGCCACGCGCGGATTCTTCGCCAGCAACGGCAATGCCGTATCGCGCCTGGCCGATACGCACACCAGCATCCCTTACCGCACCCGCCGTGACGTCATCGTGTACGCAGTCCAGGCCGGCGATACCGTCCAGGGCATTGCCGCCACGTTCGGCCTGCAGCCGGAAACGATCATGTGGGCCAACCCGGTGATCGAGGACCTGCCCGATTTGCTGCGCATCGGCCAGGAAGTCATCGTCCTCCCCATCGACGGCGTGTACCACGAAGTCAAAGCCGGCGAGTCGCTGGCATCGATCGCCGGCAAGTACGAGGTGGACGCTGACGCGATCACCGGCGCGGCCAACGAGTGGAACAAGTTGCAGCCGCCCGACTATGCCATCTCGCCCGGCATGAAGATCATCGTCGCCGGAGGTCGCAAGCCGTACGTGCCCAAGCTCGTCACGGCGTACAACGGCCCGATCCCCAGCGGCGCGCGCGGCACGGGCCGCTTCCAATGGCCGGTCATCGGTCGCATCACGCAGGACTTCTGGTACGGCCACCGCGCGCTCGACATCGCCGCGCCGAGCGGCACGCCGGTGTATGCCGCCGACGGCGGCTTCGCCTCCTTTGTCGGCTGGACCGACGTCGGCTACGGCAATCTCGTCCGGATCGATCATGGCAACGGCTTCGCCACGTGGTACGCGCACCTCAGCGCCTTCAACGTCACCCTCGGACAGGCGGTCAAGCGTGGCGATCTGATCGGCTACGTCGGATCGACCGGACACTCCACCGGCCCGCACTTGCATTTCGAGATTCGCACCGGCGACGGCCTGATCAATCCCAGGCTGTATCTGCCGTAGCCAACCTGTCACCTCTCAGAGAGTGTTTGAAAAGGGTCGAGATTCACCGCCGAGGCGCAGAGAACGCTGAGTTTCTCTAAAGACTTCTCTGCGACCTCAGCGTCTCTGCGGTGCAATCGCGATTTTCAAAACAGTCTCTCAGAGCGTGCGGCGCTCCATTCAGCCACGATCGCTCTATTGATTCGGACGTTCTCCAGCCAACTCTTGCGCAAGGCTTCGTCGTGCGTCTTGCTCGCAACGAGCATCACGTGATCGTAAGCGCGGCGCAGGTAGTCATCGGCTTCCGCATCGCGGCCCAGCACCGCCGCCAGGCGCAGCGCATCTTGAGCCGCCCTGGGCAGTTTATCCACGCGCGACTGGATCGTCACGCGCACGCTTTGCGGAATCTGAATCTCGTCCAGCGCCGTACAGCACCAACTCCCGCCATTGTGATACAGCTTCCCTTCTTCGACGAGCACCTTCACCACTTCTTCGACGAAGAAGGGATTGCCCTCGGTCTCGCGGTAGATGCGATCGGCCAGCTCGGGTGCCACGTCCTCGGCGAGCATCGCGTGGAGCATTTCGCGCGTCTGGTCTTCGCTCAGGCGCGTCAACTTGATGCGCGCCGCCAGCCGCTCTCGATTGAGATCGTTCAGCATCTCGTTCAGCGGGCGCGCCTCGTCCAGCTCCAATTCGCGGTAAGTCAGCACGATCAACAGCCGCAGCTTGCGCGCGCGCCGCGCGATGAAGCGCAGCAGCGCCAGCGTGCCGCCGTCGGCCCAGTGCACGTCGTCCAGGAAGAGCAGCACCGGCGCGCGCGCAGTCAGCGCCGCGAGCCACGCGGCGACGCTTTCAAACAGGCGCTGCTGCTCCGCTTGCGGATCGAGTGCCGGGGCAGGCTGTTGCGCGCGCGGATCGAGCGCGAGTCTCGGCAGATCGGCGACGACTGTCTCTCCCAGGTTGAGGTTCTCGATCGCGTGTCGCGGATTGGACACGGCTTCCTTGAAGCCCTGCGCGATCGGCGCGTAGGGTACGCTGCCCTCGGCGTAACATTCGCCCGGCAGCACAATCGCGCCCGACACTTGCGCCTGCGCCGTCAGATCGCGGGCCAGCTGCGTCTTGCCGATCCCCGGCTCGCCGCTGATCAGCAGCACGTGCCCCTCGCCGGACATCGCTCGTCGCCAGTGGGCGTTGGCCTCGGCCAATTCCTTGTCGCGCCCCACCAACCGCCCACGCGCGATACGGTCGAGGAGCGAGAGGTCTTTAGTCGCGTAGTCTGGCTCGCCGCTCGCCGCGTCGAGCAACCGGAGAACCTCGGCGGCGGAAGCCGGGCGATCTTCCGGCTGCTTGCTCAACAGGTGCACGATCAGCGCGTCGAGTGCAGGTGGGATCGACGGCTGATACGTGCTGGGCGGGACAACCGGCGAATAGAGATGCTGCGAAATCACCGCGAGTGGATCGTCGGCGTCGAACGGCAGGCGATCGGCGATCAGCTCGTACAGCATCACGCCGAGCGCGTACAGATCGGCGCGCCCGTCAAAGGTCTGGCCCAACGCCAGTTCGGGGGCCATGTAGTACACCGTGCCGGTCAGCGTGCCTTCCGTCGTGAAACGTGAGACGATCGAACGCGCCAGGCCGAAGTCCGTGAGCTTGACCCTCACTCCCTGAGTCGTGGGCGAGTGATCAGTACGTTCTCCGGTTTCAAATCGCGGTGGATGATGCCGTGCCCGTGCGCGTGATCGAGCGCGGCGCAGATTTGCCTGACTATCGCCAGTGTCTCGTCGAGCGAGCGAGACTTGTATTGAAACAGCGACACGCCTTCGACGAGTTCCATGACGATGAACGGCTTGCCATCGGCCTCGCCCGCGTCGTAAATGCTGACGACGTGCGGATCGTTGAGCTGAGCGGCGGCCTGCGCCTCGCGCAACAGGCGCGCGCGGCCCTCGCTGCCGAGGCCGGAATGGCTCAACACTTTCACGGCCACACTGCGATCGAGCAGTGTGTCATACGCGCGACAGATCGCGCCCATGCCGCCGCGTCCAAGCTCCGCATCGAGACGATAGCGGTTTTGAAGCGTTGCGCCGACCATGCTGGATGTCCGATGTATAGACGGATGACGAAGGCCGAAAGATGAAAGACGAAGGACGAAGGACAAAAGACGAATGATAGTCCTTCGTCGTTGGTCCTTCGTCATTGGTCTTTCGTCTATTGGGCCGGCTTGCCGAAGTCCATCGTGTAGTAAGTCAGCAGCCCGACCTGGTATACGCCAATGCCGACCAGGGTGTTGATGCGGTTCAGTAAGTTATCACGATGCGGCGGATCGAACGCCCAATACGCCCACGCATCGTCGATGCTGGCCTGGCCGCCGTAGATGTTCTCGGTAGGGCTGCCTCCAAAGCCGGCGTTGGCAATCCGCTGCTTGGCGCTCAGTCCGCCGGGGCCGGTGTGCGTGATGCCATTCTGCGCCATGTACTGGCTGTGCTCCAGGGCCAGCTGCGATAGTGTGCCGTTCAGCGCGTAGGGCGCAAGCCCGTTCTGCTGGCGCAGTTCGTTCGTGCGGCGCAGGATTTCGGCCACCGCATCGGACACATTCGCGGGCGGCGTGGCGGGGGCGACCGAAGGCACCCGATCGCTGATGAACTGCATTGACACCCAACCCTCGACGCCAGCATCGGTCTTGACGTTGAGCCAGGTGATGCCGTTGGCGTCCGGGCCAAAGCCCAGCCCGTTCGTCTGGAGCCGCTGGCCGTCCGCTAACATCGTGATGATCTGCGATGACACGCTCTTATCCGCGCGCATATTCAATCCGCCGACCGAGGCGACGTACACGTAGCCGGGGCTTCGGATCGGCGTTACGCCGGAGGTTGCCGGCGTGGTGGGTGAGGGCGATGGTGCGGACACTTCCGATCCGGGGCTGGTGCTCGACAAATATTGAGTCGCTACCCAACCCGATTGCCCATTGTCGGTGCGCACATTCTGCCAGGCGATGCCCGCCGCATCCGGCCCAGTCGGCTGGCCGATGGCCGTCAGGTGCGTGCCGAACGGCAACAGGCTCAGAAGTGCGGAAGTCGCGCTCGCCTCGGCGCGAAGATTCAGACCGCCCTCGGCAATCACGTACACATCGCTCGTACCGGCGGTGGGCGATGGAGTCTCGGCCGGCGCAGTCGTGGGTGCTTCCGTCGGCGCGGTTGTGGGCGTGGCCGCCGGCTCGACCGTCGGCGCTTGCGTCGGTTCAGCCGCTGGTGCGGCCACGGTCGGGGCTGTCGTCGGAGCCACTACGATCGGTGTGCCCGGTGGAATCGGCGTGGCGGAAGGTGATGGCACAGGCTGCGGCGTCTGGCACGCGGCTAAGGCCAGCAGGAGGATCGAAACGATCCACAGGCGTTTCATAGACAGTCCCCTTTCTCAAGCGACTCTCGCGGTCGCGCCGCGATCGAGCAGTGTGGCGTGCACACGCTACACCACGCCCATGCCGGCGTGGCCGAGTTCGGCGTCGAGGCGATAGCGCGATGAGAGAGTCGAGCCAATCAACGTTAACTTCTCCGCAGCGCTTTGACAGAGGAAGCAAATTGTATGGTAGGCAGGCACATCCCTCTGCATTTCTCGCTCTGCCACACCGAAGTCCTGTTCGGCGTAACGAAGCCACTCGCGGGGAGTCTCGACAGGATGCTTAGGTTGGGCGCTCATACAGCACCTTCCCCTCTTTCAAGATGTGTCGTGTGTAGAACGGGTTGCCGTCGGCCAGATTCCGTGCCACCTCCTCGGGCCTTCGCACGATCAGGTCCAGGTCAAAGCGTCGCCCCCATAACAGGGCCTCGATCTGCCGCCGCACTTCACGATTGGATGCAGAGCTATCTTGAACAACGAACAGATCGATGTCACTGGAATCGGTCGCTTCTCCTCGCGCGTGGGATCCAAATAGGATGATCCTCTGGGGAGCGACATCGAGGGCAATCTTATCCACGATGTAACGGATCAATTCCGGTGTGATGTGCCGGGTTCGCAGGCGCACATCTCGCTGAGGGGTGTCAACTAGATCGGGCATGGTAACGCACCGCCTTTGGCACCCCCTCTCCTGAGCCTGGGATCAGGAGAGGGGGCCAGAGGGTAAGACTCATTCGTCCTTCATCTCCAGCGCGTAGGCGATGGCCTGCTCCAGCGTCATCGCCCGGCCTTCAGCCCATGCCGCCCCGAACGCCGCTTCGCCCAGTCGAGCGCGCGTGGCGGCAATGCACTCGTTGTATGGGTCACGCTCAACAGGCGGAACCGGCGCGCCGATCGCTTCGCGCAGCGCCGACGAAGCGCCGAGCAATCGCGCCGCCTTCTCAGCAGCCTCGATCACACAGGCGATCCCGCCCAGCGACTCAGCAATGCCGCGCTTGGCTCCCGTCTTCTTGCGAATCGTCAGGCTCTCACGGAAGTGCTTCATCGCCGCCGTGCGGTCCCCTTGCGCTTGAGCCAGCCGGCCCAGCGCGTGCAGCACGAGGGCGATGTATCGTCTGTCCCCTTCCGACCGATACATTGCCAGGCTCTGCTCCAGCCGTTCCCCCGCCAACGCATGATCACCTTGCCACAGCGCCGCCAGGCCCAATCCGTACGTTGCAAGGGCGATGCCATCGTCGTCGTTCAGCCGGTGATGCAGAGTTAAGCTCTCCTGCCACAGCGCCGACGCACGCTCGATGTCGTTCTGATAATATGCCACCAGTCCCAAATAGGTGAGCGTGTAACCGGCGTAATATTGATCGCCCGACTCGCGCGCGAGGGCCAGACCATGTTCGAGCGAAGCAACTGCGCGCGGAAAGTCACCCTGGTAGCCGGCGACCAATCCCAATAGTTGCAGCGAGCTGACGATGCCCTGCTGATCGCCGCGCTCGCTCTGAAGAGCCAGGCTTTCCTCCAGCAGGGCCGTCGCCTCCACGTAGTCGCCGCGCCTGAACGCCACGTTCCCCAGGCGCGAGAGGGACACGGCGATGCCAGCCTTATCGCCCAACTCGCGAAACAGTGTCAGACTTTCCTCGGTTAGAGTCTTCGCCCGCGGATAGTTTCCGCGCAGCCGGGCTACGTAGCCCAGTGCGCCGAGCGTCACTGCAATGCCCCAGCGATCGCCCGGCCGGCGGAACTGATCCAGCCCTTCCTCCCAATGTGCTTCTGCCTGCTGCACATCGTCCAGGCCGAACGCCAGCCAGCCCAGGTTGTACAGCACCAGGCCGATGCCCCACGGATCGCCCAGATCGCGAAACAGGCTCAGGCTCGCTTGCAAGCTCGGCAGGGCGCGTTCCTGATCGCCCCAGTTGGAGAAACCGGCGACCATGCCGCGCAATGCATACGCCTCACCCCAGCGATCGCCCACCTGCCGGCACACTGCCAGCCCCTCGGTGTACAGGGGGATCTCGGTGCCGTTGTCGTCAGCCAGCCAGCCCGCGCCAAGCAGCGCCTTTGCACGGGCACGCGCCATCGACTCGGGTAGCAGAGCATCGCCCCCGCTCTCGGCCAGCATTTGCTTAAGCCATTCGCGGCCTTCGTTCCAATATCCGCGCAGATACCAGAATCGGGCCAGGTGGCCCGCCAGCCGCAGGCCCGTCTCGAAGTCGCGGCTGGCAAGCGCCCACTTCAACGCGGCGCGCAAATTGCCGTGCTCGGTCTCCAGCCTCGCCAGCCAATTCAGTTGATCGGTCGAGCGCAGGTGAGGCTCCGCTTCTTCGGACAACTTCAGGAAGAAACCCAAATGGCGCGCCCGCACGGGTTCGGGCTCGCCCGCTTCCAGCAGTTTATCGCGCGCGTATTGGCGGATCGTCTCCAGCAGCGAGTAGCGCGTCTCGGCCCCTTGCGCTTCTGCCAACACGAGCGATTTCTCGACCAGGCGGGTGAGCAGTTCGAGCACATCGGAAGGATGAGGGATGAAGGATGAGGGATGAGGGATGAGGGATGAGGGATGAAGGATCGATTCATCTTTCCGCTCTCCGCCTTCATCCCTGCATACCGCCTCCGCCGCTTCCAGCGTCCAGCCGTTCAAGAACACCGCCAGCCGGCGCAAGAGCACGCGCTCGGCATCAGACAGCAGGTCCCAGCTCCAGTCGATCAGCGCGCGCAGCGTTTGCTGGCGAGGCAGCGCAGTCCGGCTGCCGCCTGTGAGCAATCGGAAGCGATCGTCCAGCCGCGACGCGATCTGCTCCACCGTCATCGCGCGCACGCGGGCTGCCGCCAGCTCAATCGCCAGCGGGACCCCGTCGAGCCGGTGACACACCTGCGCGATGGTGGGCGCGTTCGCGTCCGTCAATTCGAACTCGGGGCGAACGGCCGAGGCGCGATCGACGAACAGCCGGATCGATTCGTATTGCCCCAGTGTCTCGACGGGCGGCAATCGGCGAATGTCCGGCAGCGACAGCGATGGCACGCGGAACGTCGTCTCACCGGCGATGCCCAGCACCTCGCGGCTGCTGGCGACGATCTTCACGTTGGGGCAGGCGCGCAGCAGCGCTTCCACCAGCTGCGCGCAGGCTTCGATGAGATGCTCGCAGTTATCCAGAATCAAGAGCAGCGCGCGGGCGCGCAGGTAATCGGCCAGCGCTTGCATCAAGGGATAACTCGGTTCTTCGCGCACGCCTAACACGGCGGCGACCGTCTGCGGCACCAGGTCGGGATCGGACAGCGAGGCCAGCTCGACCAGCCAGACGCCGTCGCCGAACGAGTCGAGCAAATCGGCGGCGACGTGCAACGCCAGTCGCGTCTTGCCCGTGCCGCCCGATCCGGTGAGCGTCAGCAGGCGCGATCCCGACAGCAGGCGCTTGAGTTCCGCCATTTCTTTCTCGCGCCCGATGAAGCTGGTCAGTTGAACGGGCAGGTTGTGGCGAGGTTGCGCGATGCCGGGCGTTTCAATCTCGGCCAGCGCGAGTTCAACATCGTGCGCCGAAGCGAACCGATCGCCGGGTTGCTTCGCGAGGAGTTTGAGGATGACGGCTTCCAGCGCGGAAGGCAGGTCGGCGCGATGGATGTGCGGCGGCTCGACCGGCGCGTGAATGTGCTGCGAGATGACCGACAACGGATCGTCACCGGCGAACGGAAGACGATCTGTCACCAGTTCGTACAGCATCACACCCAGCGCGTACAGATCGGCACGACCATCGACCGGTTGACCCAACGCCTGCTCCGGCGCGAGATAGAACAGAGTGCCGATCAGCGCGCCTTCGGTCGAGACGCGCGAAGCATCCGAGCGGGCCAGACCGAAGTCCATCAGCTTGACTCTCACTCCCGGCCCGTCCCCATGAGAGGGAGAAGGGGTAGGGTGAGGGTCGCTCACGACCAACACATTCTCCGGCTTCAAATCGCGATGGACAATGCCGTGCGCGTGCGCGTGTTCGAGCGCGGCGCACACCTGTCGGGCCACGGCCAGGATCGCGCCGAGAGTCTGCGGGCGGCGGTCGAAAAGCGATGCGCCTTCAACCAGCTCCATGACGATGAACGGCACGCCCCCGGCTTCGCCCGCGTCGTAAATCGACACGATGTTGGGGTGATTCAGTTGAGCCGCGGCCCGCGCTTCGTGGAGCAGGCGCGCACGGCCTTCGCTGCCGAGGCTGGTCCCGCTCAGCACCTTGACGGCGACATCGCGATCCAGCAGCGTATCGCGGGCGCGATAGACAATACCCATACCGCCTCGACCGAGTTCGGCGTCGAGGCGGTATCGATTGACCAGAAAATCGCCGACGTTCATGGGCACACTTGTGTCCGATCACGCTGCGCGGGCGTCAGAGCCTGTCTGAAAAGCAGGAGGATTGCAGCCGGATCGCCGACTCACTTGCCCCCGCAGCGAAGCGGAGCGGGGTTAGTCGGCATTTTGACCGGCTGAAGCCGGGGGCACCGGCTTTTCAGACAGCCTCTCAGAACGACGCGACGGCGTCCTTCACATTGCGATGGATGTCCAGGAACATGTCGAAGCCCGCCATCTTCAGCACTTCGAGGACGCGCGGGGTCGGGTTGACCAGCTTGAGATGAGGCGACTTGAACGTGCCCGCCGTGATGCCTTTGTGCATCGCTTCGGTGCTTTCGGCCGGCGAGTCGCCGCGCAACAGGTTGAAGATGCTGTTGAGCACGCGAATCCCGGCGCTGCTCATGTAGGGCACTTCGGACACGTCGATGACGAGGTCGCGCGCACCCGCATTATAGGCCTGGCGGGCCTGCGACTCGAGCTGCTGATACGTTTCCATATTGATGTCGCCCTTGACGTGGAATATCGTCACGGGCACTCGACCGGTCTCGCGTGAAACGGTGATGTCCATGTGATCCTCCCTGGGCAATGATTGCACGTGTGCGCCAATCGACGACTGTGCAGGGCACGATTATAGACCCGGCCTCCTCGAATGCAACTCGCCACGATCTGGTGATCATTCACATCTCACCACAGAGGCACGGAGGCGCGGAGAGAAGCCCTTCGAAACCTCCGTGGACTCTGTGTCTCCGTGGTGGAATTAGAGCCGCCTGGCGATGAGGAAAGTAATGTCGTCTGAAGGCGCTCCCCCGCCGATGTGCGCCGCGAGTGCCTGCTCCAGCGCCGAGGCGATCGTCGCCGCCGGCGCGGCGCACTGATCCAAAACGAGCCGCTGCAAGCGCTCCTCACCGAACTCGCGGCCGTGCGCGTCTAGCGCTTCCGTGACGCCATCGGTGTACATCAGCACAAAGTCGCCGGGGGCGAGCCGAGCCGCGCGCTGCTCGTACTGGGCGCTGTCGAAGAGTCCCAATACCATTCCGGTCCCCGTCAGCCGGATCACGCCGTCTCGATCGGCGTGATACAGCAGCGGCGGGTTGTGCCCGGCGTTGACGTACACCATGTCGCCCGCCGCCGGATCGATCTGTGCGTAAAACAATGTGACGAACATGCCGTTCGGCGAGTCGGCGCAGATCAGGCGATTGGCCTGTGTGATCGAGTCGGCGGGCGGCAGGGCCTGCACCACGCTGGCGCGAACGATGCTGCGCGACAGCGCCATGAACAGCGCGGCGGGCATGCCCTTGTCGGATACATCGGCCATGACGATGCCCAATCCCGAGGCCGCCTGCGAATCCTTCGGCAGGCTCACGGGGATAAAATCGTAGAAGTCGCCTGCGACCTGGCGTGCCGGCTGCCAGCGCGCGGCGAACTCCCAGCCGTCGATGCGCGGTGTTTCGCGCGGCAGCAGGCTGACTTGCACTTCGCGCGCGACTTGCAGCTCGCGCTCCAGCCGGCCTTTATCGACCGCCACCTGGTACAACCGCGCGTTCTCGATCGCGGCGGCGGCGCTGGAGGCGATGGCCGTGAGCAAGTCCAGATCGTCGGGCCGGAACAAGCCGGCCTGCAGACGATTATCCACGTAAATCACGCCGAGCGTCGCGCCTTTGTGCTGCAGCGGCACGCACAGGATCGAGCGCAGGCCCAGCACCATCACGCTCTCACGCCTCCTCAGCCATTGATCATCTTGCGCGTTGCTCGTCAGCAGGGGCCGGCCTTCGCGCGCCACGCGCTCGACGACGCCGCGCGACACCTGGAACGTCGGATCGTCAATCGACTGCTGCTCGAGTCCGCGCGCGGCGCGAAAAACCAGCGCGCCGTTCGCATCGTGCAGCATCAGGGAGCCGCGCTCGGCGCGCGTCGCCGCGATCACCTCGTCGATGACGCGGTTCAGCACCTCGTCCAGATCGAGCGAGGAGTTGAAAGCCTGTGAGACGCGATACAAAAGCGCCAATCGATCAGCAGACGGTTCGGCCACGGTTGTCTCAATCGAGCAGTGAGTAACAGCGAAGATTATACTCCACTCGCACGCGCCTGGCATCCCTCAGTGATGGGCCATGGATGAACACGGCTCGACTTTTTATCCACATGCCTCTGCGCCAATCGGCGTCCAAATCCTTAGCGTCCTTTGCGTCTTGGCAGTTCAAATCCGCCTGATGGTCACGGCTTCCCGTAGGTCGCGCGGAGTTGACACCCTTATCCCGCCCGTTATAATGAACCGCGCAAACGCCCGAATTCACGCGCGTTGTCGATCAGGAGCGCCTGCTTGGGGCAGAATCCGCCTGACAATGAGACCCGCCGCCTGGACACTGGCGACGACAACCGTCCCCGCCAACTGAACGACGGCGAAACTCGGCGCGTCAGCGGCTGGCGCACCGGCAACAACGTAGGAGACGACCTACCCTCTCCTCCGCTCGAGCCGACCGAGGCAATCCGCCCGACACGCCTCAGCACGGGGTGGAGGCAGGCCGGCGAATCCGCGCCGCCGCCACCACCGCCAATCCCGCGCGATGCGATCAAACCTGCGCGCCCGACTTCCACCGCCACTCCCAAACCGGCTCAAGCCGCAACTCTAACCCGAAACTCTAACTGGTTCTGGCCTCTCTTCCGCCAGACCTTCTTCGTCATGGCGATCCTGGCCGCCGTCGCCTTCATGTGCGTGTTCGCCGCCGGGTTCGCCGGGTACGTTTACATTGCATCGCAGTTACCGTCGCCCGAAGAGCTCTCGCAGCGCGCGACCGAACTGTTCACCAGCAGCCAGATCTACGACCGCGACGGCCACCTACTGTACGAGCTGCTCGATCCGCAAGGAGGGCGGCGCACCGTCGTCAAGCTCGACCAGATGTCGCGCTGGGTGATCTCGGCGACGATCGACACGGAAGACCCGCGCTTCTACCGGCATCCCGGCTTCGATCCGATCAGCATCGCCCGCGCCGTGCTCCAGAACGTGCGCGAAGGCGAGACGGTGTCGGGCGCGAGCACGATCGCGCAGCAGCTGGTGCGCAACCTGATGCTGCCCGAGGGCGCGGAGCGCACGACCAGCCGCAAGATTCGCGAGATCGTCCTGGCTGCCGAAGTCACGCGCCGGTATCCACGCGACACGATCCTCGAGTTGTATCTCAACTCGGCCTACTACGGGAACCTGGCGTACGGCGTCGAAGCGGCGGCACAGACGTACTTCCAGAAGAGCGCACGCAATCTGACGCTCGCCGAAGGCTCATTCCTCGCCGGGCTGGTGCAGGCGCCGGCTATTTACGATCCGCTCACGCCCGATGGGCGCGAGGTCGCACTGGCGCGACACCGCATTGTGCTGCGGCTGATGGTCGAAGCGAAGGATATCACGCAAGCGCAGGCCAATGCCGCCGCTGCCGAGATGGAGGCTTACGAATTCAAGCCGCCGGAGATCAACGTCGATATTCCCTCGCCGCACTTCGTGCAGTACGTGCGACAGATCGTCGAGCAGGAGTTCGGGCCGGAGGCGCTGTATCGCGGCGGGCTGAAGATTTACACGACGCTCGATCCGAAGCTGCAAGCGATCGCCGAGCAAGTGGTGCGCGAGCAGATCGCCGCGCTAGCCGACAGGCACGTGACCGACGGCGCGCTGGTGGCGATGGAGCCGAATACCGGGCGCGTGCTGGCGATGGTCGGCAGCCCTGACTATGACAATGAAGACATCCACGGGCAGATCAACATGGCTGCCGCGCCCCGACAGACCGGATCGGCGATCAAGCCGCTGACGTATCTGGCGGCGTTCGAGAAAGGCTGGACGCCTGCGACGGTCATTTGGGATGCGCCGGTCGTGTACACCGACACGGCGGGCAACGTGTATCAGCCGCGCAACTACGACGGCAACTTCCACGGCCCGCAGCCTGCCCGATCGGCGCTGGCGAATTCATACAACATCCCGGCCGTGAAGACGCTGGACTTCGTCAGCGTGCCCGAATTTCTAAACGTGGCGAAGCGCTTCGGCATCACCACCTTCACGCGATCCGATTACGGCCTGGCGCTCACGCTGGGCGGCGGCGAAGCGCCGCTGATCGAAATGGTCGGCGCGTTTCAGATCTTCGCCAACGGCGGCGTGCGGCAGCCGCCGATCGTCATCGAGCGCATCACCGACGTGCAAGGCAACGTCCAGTGCCAGTTCACGCCGCCGGGACTCGATTCGGGCGGCGTCCTGCCGTGCGAATCGATGCCGGGCGCGGGCGAACAGGTCATCAAGCCGCAGCACGCTTATCTCATCACCAGCATCCTGTCGGATAACGCGGCGCGCTGCCCGGCCTTCGGCTGCCCGAATGTGCTGGAGATCGGCCGCCTCGCCGCCGTCAAGACCGGCACGACGAACGATTATCGCGATAACTGGACGATCGGTTACACGCCGAACCTGCTGGCCGGCGTGTGGGTTGGCAACGCCGATCGAACCGAGATGAAGAACATCAGCGGCGTGACCGGCGCAGGGCCGATCTGGCACAACTTCATGCAGCACGCGCTCGACGGTCAGCCGATACTCGAATTTTCGCGCCCGCCGGGCATCATCGAGATGGAGGTGTGCGCCGACTCCGGCACGCAGCCCTCGGCGTTCTGCCCGGCCCGGCGCACGGAAATCTTCGCCGCCGATCAGCCCCCGCCCGGCCCGGAGCACGATTGGTATCAGCTCGTCCGCCTCGACGCCGCCTCCGGCCTGTTGTGGACTGAAGGCTGCACCAGCGGCATCGTCGAGAAGGTGATGGCCGTCGTGCCGCCGGAGGGCGTCGAGTGGGCGCAGCAGCACGGCCTCGAGGTCGCACCGACGCAGACCTGCCTGGCCGGGTCGACTTCGTCCGTTGTCGCGATCAGCGATCCGCCTGATGGCGGCTTGGTCAACGGCCTCGTGTCGATCATCGGCACGGCGCACATGCCCGACTTCGAGCACTACGACGTGATGTTCAGCCTTGCGTCGTCGCCCGACGATTGGCGATGGATCAGCGGCCCGCACCTGGCGGCGGTCAACAATGGCCTGCTCACGACGTGGGATACGAACGGGCTGGAAGAGGGCGACTACATCTTGCGCCTGGTGGTGTATTCGCAGAGCGGCGGATCGAGCGAGGCGCGCGTGCGGGTGAGCGTCAATCGCGGTGCCGTGCCGACGCCGAGTCCGATGCCCGGCCCCACCTCGACATCGACCCCGGCCCCGACCGACACACCGCTGGTCGTGCCGACACTGCCACCCAGCACGGATACGCCGACGCCAGAACCGACGGCTACGCCGTAAGTAATCAGTGGACAGTGAACAGTGGACAGTGAACAGTGGACAGTGAACAGTAGACAGTGAACAGCGATCAGTGAACAGTGATCAGTGACTCACTGATCACTTTCCTCATCACCGTCGTCGATTCTCCCGTCGGGATGAAACCCAATCGCCGATACAGCGACTGAGACTGATAGTTGTCTGCTTGCGTGTTGAGCGTGATCGGATACGCGCCCGCCGCGAGGAGGAATGTCAGCGTCTCGGCCAGCAGGCGCGTGCCGACGCCGCGTCCCTGGTGCGCGGGATGCACAGCCAGGCGAATGAGATGCCCGCGCCCGCCGTACAGATCGCTGAAGGCGTGGCCGATCACGCGACCGTCAAGCTCGGCGACGATGAAGTGAGCGCAGTCGTGCCGGATGCGCTCCAGCGAATCCAGCGTGTGCCACCACAGCGACTCGAACGCGGCGCGATCGTTGGCGAGGACGGCCGGCAAATCGGCGGGACGCACGGGTCGAATCGACACGGTCGATGAACCGTGCTCCGCGATGCCCCGGTCGTCTTTGCGGAAGTGGGTCACGTCGGTTATCGGCGCGAAGCCGAGGCCGGGTAGTTGCTCGATCAGCCAATCGGGATACGACAGGCACGCCAGCGATTCAACGCCGGCCGCGCGCAGCGGATCGATGGCGGCCGGCATCAGCGCCTCCAGCACGGGCCGCGCGTTGAACTCGTCCGCGATCGACACCAGCCGCACCCACGTGACCGGCGTGTCCTGCCGGGGCGCGATCAGCGCACCGGCGATCTGGCTACCGGCCATCGCCATCCAGGCATTGCCCGATGCGTCGTCGATCCAATCGTTCAGCGTCCACCAATCCAGATGAAAGTGTGTGCGTTGGGCGTGCTCGGTCAATCGAGTGAGAGCGGCGCGATCGGTGTGCCTGGCCGGGCGGACCTTGAACGAGTTGGAAGCGGGCGAGCGCCGCGTGAACAGCGATTGCATGGTGCGACTATAACATTCCCTCGCCGATTGCGCCACTCGGGAGTTGATATACTGCGCACGGTCACAAGTTGCGCTTTTTGCTGCTCGACGCCCGCGTCCACGCAGGCGTCTATCCTGATCGACCGCGGGGACGCGGTCGGTGAGCAAAACCGCAGATTGTTCCCGCGCCGAGTATAACCATGAAGACACCAAGGCACTAAGAGACTGTCTGAAAACTCACCACCAAGACTCCACCCCCTAAAGGGGGCAAGCGGCACAAAGAAACACCAAGAAAACCTGGAGAGACTTGGTGTCTTGGTGCCTTGGTGGTTACCACAGCGGCCTTTTCAGACAGGCTCTAAGAGGACGAACGACAATAGATCAATGCCTTCGTCATGAGTCGTGCGTTACGGTAACAGAAATTGTTCCTGAACGACCCTTAAGTTTCTTGGTGTCTTCGTGTCTTTGTGGTTAATCGATTTCCCACTTGCATGATACTGGTGAGTAGAGTACACTTACCGCACGTAAGACGATTTGGAGTCAGGAGAGACGGAATGCCATCCGACGGGAAAGCCAAAGCGCTGGAGACGACGCTGGCGACGCTCACTAAGAAGTACGGCGACGGCACGATCATGCGCCTGGGCGAAGCCGCGCACCTGGAGGTGGAAATCGTCCCCACCGGCTCGCTGGCGCTCGACCTGGCGCTGGGCGTAGGCGGCATCCCGCGCGGACGCATCACCGAAATCTACGGTCCTGAAGCGTCGGGCAAGACGACGATCTGCCAGCACATCGTGGCCGAGGCGCAGAAGCGCGGCGGCACGTGCGCCTACATCGACATGGAGCACGCACTCGATCCGAACTACGCGGCCTGCTGCGGCGTGGACATCGACAATCTGTATATCAGCCAGCCGGATACCGGCGAGCAGGCGTTGGAAATCGCCGACGCGCTGATCCATTCCGGCGCGATCGACGTGGTGGTGATCGACTCGGTGGCGGCGCTGGTGCCGCGCGCCGAGATCGAAGGTGAGATGGGCGACACCCACGTCGGCCTGCAGGCGCGGCTGATGTCGCAGGCGCTGCGCAAACTGGCGGGCGCGATCAAAGCCAGCAACACGGCGATGATCTTTACCAATCAGTTGCGCATGAAGATCGGCGTCATGTTCGGCAACCCGGAGACGACGAGCGGCGGCATTGCACTGAAGTTCTACGCCAGCGTGCGGCTCGACGTGCGCCGCATCCAGACGATCAAGACCGAGGGCGAGGCTGCCGGCAGCCGCGTCCGCGTGCGCGTGACCAAGAACAAGGTCGCTCCGCCGTTCCGCGAAGCCGAATTCGACATCATGTATAATGAGGGCATCAGCAAGGCCGGCGACATTCTCGACATCGGCACCGAGTTGGAGATCGTCACCAAGCGCGGTGCGTTCTTCACCTACGGCGAGACGAAACTGGGCCAGGGCCGCGAGAAGGCCAAAGAATTGCTGAAGGCCAATCCGGCTCTCGCCGGGCAGATCGAGAAGGAGATCCGCGTACACGCCGAGCAAGCCGCGCAGTTGACGCGGCTGGGCAGCAGCGGCGGCGCTGAATCGGAAGACGCAGAAAAAGCAGACGAAGAATAAGCAGGGACGTTGGGCGTTTAACGGCCCACTTCGTGAACGTGCGGCTGAAGAACGTTCAATGCGCCAGGATCGCCACAGCAGGGGCATCAAGGGAGGACGGCGATCCGTCGATCGAATGCAGATACACGGCCGGCCCTCGGTGAGCCGGGGGCGCTTGGCGGCCAGCATGTAAGTACCTCACCCAGATTATCGGTGAAGCTTCATCGTGAGGGTGCGTGGGAGCGTCGGAAGTTCCCCAGCCGGGCGATTCGGCAGCATCGATCGGCCCCGGCTCAGCCTGGAGGATTAAGGCTGGCCTGACTTACCTGGGGTAACGTGAAGACCTCGGCGGTGCTCTCGATCGCCGTCGTGTTCGTGTATCTATCTTCTGTATCGATCGGCGGGAGTACAGTCCACTCGCGAGCTGTGGCGCGAAGGCCACGGCTCGCGTTTGTTTCACCGCCGAGGACGCCGAGCATTTCATCTCTCTGCGCTCTCCGCGCCTCTGCGGTGAATCACATCCCAGTGCGGTCAGTTCGCATGGGTGGCACAATCACCGCGCTCGTCGCGCAGAAAAAGAAAAAAGACCGCGTCAGTGTTTACCTGGACGGCAAGTTCGCCTTTGGGCTGGCGGCGCTCGAGGCGCTGAAGCTCAAGCGCGGCCAGGTGCTGAGCGACGCCGACATTGCCCACCTGCGCCGCCGGGACGATGTCGAGAAGGCGCACGAGCGCGCGCTGCGCTTTTTGGGTTACCGGCCGCGTAGCGAAGCCGAGGTGCGGCGCAATCTCGAACGGGCGGGCTTCGCGCCTGACGCGATCGAGGCGGTGCTCAGTCGCCTGGGACGCGCGGGCTTGCTGGATGATCGGGCCTTCGCGCAATATTGGCTGGAAAACCGCAGCCAGTTTGGCCCGCGCTCGGCGCGCGCGCTCAAGGCCGAACTGCGGCGCAAAGGCGTCGCCGCCGAGACGATCGACGAATCGCTCCAGGTCGCCGCGCACGACGACGCCGAGGCGGCATACCAGGCGGCTCTGCCGAAGGCCCGCCGCTGGGCGGCACAGCGCCTGGACGCGCGCGAGTTCGCGCAAAAGTTGAGTGCTTATTTAGTGCGGCGCGGTTTCAGTTACGAGGTCGCGCGTGAAGCGGTACACCGGACCTGGACCGCGACCCAGTCCGGCGAATCGGATTTATCTGTATTCGATACGACCAGCGAGGAATAGACTATGGACCCCACAACGATTGCCCTGGCGATCGCCGCACTCATTCTCGGCGTCGCCATCGGGTATTTCATCTATCACAACCGAGTGCAAAGGGAGGCCACGCGGGCGCAGACCGAAGCGCAGCGCTTCCTGGAAGAGGCGCAGAACCGGGCTAAGGAGGCAGAACTCAAAGCGCGCGACGAGGCGATTCGCATCCGCGACGAGGCCGAGAAAGAATTTGCGCGGCGGCGCGCCGACTTGCAGCGCGAGGAAGAGCGGCTCACCCGCAAGCGCGAGCAGCTCGACGAGAAACTGGAGCGCGTCGATCAACGCGAGCGCAAGTTGAGCCAGCGCCAGAGCCAGTTGGACAAGCAGGCCGCCGATCTCACCAAGCTGGAGCAGCAGCGCACGGCGGAGCTGGCGCGTATCGCGCAGATGACCATGGCCGATGCCAAGAAGGAGTTGCTGGAAGCGGTCGAAAAGCAATCGCGCGATGACATGGCGCGCGTGATCCGGCAGGTCGAGGCCGAAATCAAAGAAGAAGCCGATAAGCGCGCCCGCGAGATCGTGGCGCTGGCGATTCAGCGCATCGCCAGCGACGCGGGCGGCGACGTGGCCGTGAGCGTCGTGCCGCTGCCCAACGACGAGATGAAAGGCCGCATCATTGGCCGCAACGGGCGCAACATCCGCGCAATCGAGAAAGCGACCGGCGTGGACATCGTCGTGGACGATACGCCGGAAGCCGTGACGCTGTCGTCGTTCGATCCGGTGCGGCGGGAAGTCGCCCGCCAAGCGCTGACCATGTTGATCCAGGACGGGCGCATCCACCCGGCGCGCATCGAGAAACTGGTGGAAGACGCGCAAACTGAAGTCAACCGCGTCATCAAGGAAGAAGGCGAGCGCGCGGCGCTCGAAGCGGGCGTGCCGGGCTTGCATCCGGAAGTTCTGAGGATGCTGGGCCGCTTGAAGTTCCGCACGTCGTACGGTCAGAATCAGCACGCGCACGCGATCGAGACGGCGCGGCTGGCCGGCATCATCGCCGCCGAGCTGGGCGCAGACGTGAAGATATGCAAGGCAGGCGGCCTGCTGCACGACCTGGGCAAGGCCATGGATCACGAAGTGGAAGGCTCGCACGCGACGATCGGCGCAGAGTACGCCCGGCGTTACGGCGTCGATCCGCGCGTCGTGAATTGTATCGCCAGCCACCATCACGAGGTCGAGCCGGAGTCGATCGAGGCGGTGATCGTCGAGGCGGCCGATGCCATCTCTGGCGCGCGGCCGGGCGCGCGGCGCGAATCGGTCGAGCTGTACCTGAAACGCGTGAAAGACCTGGAAGACATCGCCAGCTCGTTCGAGGGCGTGGCGCAGTCGTACGCGATTCAGGCCGGGCGCGAGGTTCGCATCGTCGTCCGGCCGGAGGACATCGACGATCTGGCCTCGCTGAACCTCAGCAAGAACATCGCCCGCAAGATCGAAGAGACGATGCAGTATCCCGGCCAGATCAAGGTGACGGTGATCCGCGAAACGCGCGCAGTGGACTATGCTAAGTGAGCCGCGCGGTTGTGGAGATGCTCTATGCTGACTTCTCTTCCCAAGACTCCCGAGGAATTGATGCAGTGGACGTGGCCCCCAATCGAGCCGCACTACCGCGATCTGGCGTCGCGCACCTTGACCGCCGGGAGCGTGTCCGAGTGGCTGGCCGATTGGTCGCGCCTGAGTGAGTGCGTGTCGGAGATGCAATCGCGCCTGTCGGTGGCGACGACGGTCAACACGGCCGACGTCGAAGCCGAGCGCCGCTACAACGCGTTCCTCGACACGATTTACCCTGCCGCGCAAGCCGCCGAGCAGACGCTGAAGCAGAGGCTTCTGGATGCCGGGCTTCAGCCGGACGGCTTCGAGATGCCGTTGAAGAACATGCGCGCAGAGGCCGCGCTGTTCCGCGAGGCGAATCTGCCGCTGCTGGCCGAGGAGAAGAAACTGAGCATCGAGTACGACAAGATCATCGGCGCGCAGACGGTGATGTGGGAAGGACAGGAACTGACTCTGGTGCAGTTGCGGACTGCGCTGCTCGACCCCGATCGGCCGAAGCGCGAGCGCGCCTGGCGGCTGGGCATGCAGCGTCGCTTGGCGGATCGGGCCGCCATCGACGATCTGTGGCAGAAATTTCTCGGCCTGCGCCGGCGCATCGCCGCCCATGCAGATTTCGACGATTATCGCGCGTATCGCTGGCAGCAAATGCTCCGGTTCGATTACACACCCGCCGACTGTCGATCATTCCATCGCGCGATCGAAGAAGTGGTCATTCCAGCCGCCGCGCGCATTCACGAGCGTCGCCGCCGCCGGCTGGGTGTGGAGACATTGCGACCGTGGGACTTGACGGACGGCTGGTGGGGCCGCCCCATCGATCCGCCCGGCCTGCCGCCGTTGAAGCCATACGGCGACGTGGCTGAGCTTCAGGTGAAGACCTCGGCCATCTTCCACTACGTCGATCCGCAGCTCGGCGCGCACTTCGACACGATGGCGCGGGAAGGGCTGCTCGATCTCGACAATCGCAAGAACAAAGCGCCGGGCGGTTACTGCGCCGAGTTCACCATCATCCGCCGCCCGTTCATCTTCATGAACGCCGTCGGCCTGCACGAGGACGTTCAGACCTTGCTGCACGAGGGCGGGCACGCATTCCACGTTTTCGAGACGGCCGGCCTGCCGTACATCCATCAGCTCAACGTCGGCCTGGAATTTGCCGAGGTCGCGTCGATGGGCATGGAACTCTTGGCCTCGCCGTATTTACCGGCGCGGAACGGCGGCTTTTACTTGGACGCCGATGCCGCACGCGCCCGCGTCGAGCATCTGGAACAGGCGATTCTGTTCTGGCCGTTCATGGCGGTCGTCGATGCCTTCCAGCATTGGGTCTATGAGAATCCCGACGCCGCGCTCGACCCGGCGAATTGCGATGCGCAGTGGGCCGCGCAATGGTCGCGCTTCATGCGCGGCGTCGACTGGAGTGGGCTGGAGACAGAGAAGATGGTGGGCTGGCAGCACAAGGGACACATCCACCAGGAGCCGTTCTACTACGTCGAATACGGCCTGGCGCAGTTGGGCGCGGCGCAGGTGTGGCGCAATGCATTGAAGGATCAAGCGACGTCGGTCGCGCGGTATCGGCGCGCGCTGTCGCTGGGTGGAACCGTACCGCTCCCGCAACTCTACGCTGCCGCTGGCGCGAAGTTCGCCTTTGATGCAGGCACCTTGCGCGAACTCGTTTCGCTGATCGAAGAGACGATCGCCGCGCTTGATGCGGCGTAGCACGGGACACGGACGAACACGGAACACACGGATAAAACATCCCAAGATGTGCTCGTCATCGGCAGCGCGTCGCTCGACGTGCTGCACCTGGGCGAGCAGACGGTGCATTCGGCGGGCGGAGCCGGGTTGTACACCGCGCTGGCAGCCCGATGCGCGGGCGCGCGCGCTGGCTTGCTCGCGCCGCGCCCCGATCCAATGCCGGAATTGTTGAGACCCGCTGCCGGGCGAATCGAGTGGTTTGGGCCGATCGTCGCGCCGGGGGAGATTTCGCGGTTAGAGATTGCGCATCACGGCGGCGGGCGGGCGACGCTGATCGATGCGGCGTGGGGCGCGGTCACATCGCTGGCCCCTGATATGCTCCCGCCCGATTTGCCCGCCGCATCGATTATGCACATTGCCGCACTGCCCACTGCCGATCAACAGATGGCCTTCCTGCAAGCGTGCCGCGAGCGCAGCGTGAGGCGCGTGTCTGTGGGAACTTACGCGCGCTTGATCGCCGCCGAGCGCGATCGTGTCCGCGCGCTGTTTGACGCAGCCGATGTGTTTTTCATGAACGAGAACGAGGCGAATCTGCTGTTCGGCGCAGGCGCTGCCGCGCGCACGCAACCCGATCGCCTGCTGTTTGTGACACAAGGCGCGCGCGGCGCGCTGGTGATTGAGGGCGAGCGGGTGACGCGCGTGCCGGGACAACCGGCAATCGAGCTCGATCCGACCGGCGCGGGCGATACCTTCTGCGGTTGTGTGCTGGCAGGGTTGGTGCGCGGCGAGGATGCTCTCACGGCGGCGCGGGCGGGTGTGGCTTTAGCGGCGGAAATGATCGGCGCGATCGGTCCGGCGCGATTATTGGCGTGCTAAGGAGTCGTCAAAGAATTAGTCCGCATGTCAGCCTGAGAACTCCATATCGCCGGGTGGCGATAGGCTTGAAGACAGAAACTGGCGCGGCGTGTCCGCGCG
>DATBWU010000183.1:0-5145 GCA_036514635.1 Anaerolineae bacterium
GCCGAGTCTGGTGCTCGCCACGTAAGGCCGAGTCTGGTGCTCGCCACGTAAGGCCGAGTTTGAAACTCGCCCTTACAGGAACTCGTCCCAACAGGAAGCTCGTATGGCCGAAGTGACACTGTATTTCCCCGAAGACTTCAAATGGGGCTGCGCGACGGCGGCCTATCAGACCGAAGGCGACAACCCCAACAGCGAGTGGTGGGCCTGGGAGCAAGGCGAGGGCCACATCGCGGACGGGCAAAAGTCGGGCCAAGCCTGCGACTGGTGGGGCGATGGCTTCCTCACCGATCTCGACTGGATGGCGCGGCTGAACAACAACGCGCACCGCCTGGGCGTTGAATGGAGCCGCATCGAGCCGCAGGAGGGAACGTTCGACGACGCGGCGATCGACCGCTACCGCTTCATGCTCAAGTCGATGTGCGAGCGCGGCATCGAGCCGATGGTCACGCTGCACCATTTCAGCAACCCGATCTGGATCGCCGAGCGCGGTGGGTGGGAGACACCCGACATCCTGCCGCTGTTCGAGCGCTTCGTCAGTAAAGTCGTCGAGTCGTTGAAAGACCTGTGCAGCCTGTGGATCACGATCAACGAGCCAACGATCTATGCCGTAGTCGGTTATCTGCTGGCCGGGCTGCAAGACGGAGAACGACACCCGCTGATCTTTCCGCCCGGCAAGAGCGATTTGTGGCTCACGCTGGCTGTGCTGGAGAACATACTCCTGGGACATGGCGGCGCGTATCACGCCATTCACCGGCTTCAGCCCGAGGCGCGCGTCGGCATCGCGCACAACATGCAGATGCTCGATCCGCTGCACCCTCATTCGCTGCTCGACCGGCTGGTGATCGCGCTGCAGGATCGGCTGATGAATCAAAGCGTGCTCGCTGCTCAACTGCCAGGTCGCATTCCGCGTCTGATCGGCTCGCGCCGCGTGCGGGCGCTGCGCGATTCGTGCGACTTCATCGGCCTGAATTACTACTCGCGCGAGCTCGTCGTCTTCGACCGCAAATCGCCGCAGACGCTGTTCGGGCGGCGCGTGCAGAACCCCGACGGCGAGATCAGCGACGGCAGTTACGGCGAGGTGTACCCGCGCGGGCTGTATCGGCTGCTGAAGCGCGTCGGTCGCTACGGCAAGCCGATCTTCATCACCGAGAATGGCCTGCCCGATCACGATGACGATCGACGACCCGCCTTCCTGATCAACCACCTCAAGCAGGTGTGGCACGCCATCAACGAGAACGTCCCGGTGAAGGGTTACTATCATTGGACGCTGACCGACAACTTCGAGTGGGCTGAAGGCTGGAACCTGCGCTTCGGTCTAGTCGAGCTTGACCCGGCGACGCAGAAGCGCACGCTGCGCAAAAGCGGCGAACTGTATTCCGAAATCGGCAAAGCCAACCTGCTCAATACCGACATGGTGCGTCGCTACGCGCCGGAATTGATGGGAACGGTATTCAAAGGATGACGAAGGACGAATGACGAATCCTTCGTCGTTGGTCCTTCGTCGCTCGGTCCATGGGCATGGTATAATCTTCCTCGTAGTCAACCTGGAGAGGTAGCGTAGTCTGGTCTAACGCGCGCGCCTGGAGAGCGCGTGTGCCGAAAGGCACCGCGGGTTCAAATCCCGCCCTCTCCGCCACTGGCACATGGCTTATCGCGTCCGGCTCACCGTCCCAACCCTCGGCCCGCGCATAAGCCATTTGCTTTTCCGGATTCAACGGGAAAATACTCACCGCCAAGACGCCAAGAGCGCAAAGCATTTTAACAACTTGGCGTCCGCCTGCCCCGCGTCTTTTTGCGGGGTCGCGCCTTCGCGGTTCAATTCCCGCTCCAACTTCCAATCTCCAATCCCCCAACTCATTTGACAAGAACCCTCTCCGCCTGTACCATTTCGCCCGGTCGTGCTAGATGGGGAGCTAGCGGTGCCCTCTCGGCTTTGGCCGTGCCCGCAACCCGCTTAGCGGGGTCGAACTCCTCCCCGAGGGTTGATCTGTCGCCTGCTGCTCCGCGTAAGTGGTGATGACGATCGGGTCCGGCGCGGCAGAAGCCTTCGAACCCCGCCAGATCCGGAAGGAAGCAACGGTAAGGAGACCCTTCTGGGTGCCGCCGGGGAGCCTGGTCCGAGCCGGCTGCGCGGAACAACCCGTGTCAGTAGATTCGACGGGAGGTGCACGACCATCCCTCACTCTTTCCCCAGACCCTCTTCCTCTCTCGACGCGCGTCGGCAGAGGGAGAGGGGTGGCCGACAGGCCGGGGTGAGGGTGAGGCAGGAGCCTCTGTGCAACCACGCCGCCCGCAATCGATCACTCGTACCGGCCCGCAGACTGTCCTGGCTGTCGTCATGCTGTTTGGCGTGTTCGGGGCGATGGCCGCCGGCTACGCCGGACGCTTGAACGCCGTCACGCTCATCGTCGACGGCGAGCCGCGCAGTGTCCGAACGAACCAGACGACGGTCGAGAACGTGCTGCGCGAAGCCGGCATCGCGCTCTACCCTGAAGATCGCGTCCAGCCCGCACCCGATGCGCGCGTGACGAGCGACGCGACAATTCAAATCGCGCGTGCCCGCCCGATCGCGATCCTCGTCGATGGCCGGACGATCCGCGTGCGCACGCACGCGGCGACGCTGGCCGATCTGTTTGCCGAGGAGAGCATTCGCATCGGCTCCCGCGACGCACTGTCGATCGACGGCGAGCCGGCGGTGATCGAGTCGCGTTTCACCGGCGTGCCGGCCACGCCGCACACCGTCTCGATCCGCCGGGCCGTCCCACTCAACGTCACCTTCGACGACGGCGCTGCTCAGACCATCGAGACGACGCAACCCACCCTCGGCCAGGCGCTCGCCGAGGCCGGCATCGAGATTTACCTGGCCGATCGCGTGACGCCTGATCTGCACACGCGCGTGACGGCCGGGGCGACCGTGTACGTCGATCGCTCGATTCCGGTTTCCGTGCAAGTGGATGGGCAGATGATCCGCACGCGCACGCATCGCGAGCGCGTCGCCGATGTGCTGGCCGAGGTGGGCGTGTCGCTGCAAGGGCTGGACTACACGCAGCCGCCGCTCGAAGCGCCGGCGCAGACCGGCCTCAACGTGCGCGTCGTGCGCGTGAAGGAGGAGTTTCTCATCGAGCAGGAGCCGGTCGCCTTCGAGACACAGGTCGCGCCGAATCCCGACATGGAGATCGATACGAGCCAGGTCACGCAGGAGGGCGAAAGCGGCGTGATGCAGAAGCGCACCCGCGTGCGCTACGAAGACGGGCAGGAAGTGGGGCGCTCTATCGAAGACCGCACGCTCGTCCGCGCGCCGCGCCCCAAGATCGTCGGCTATGGCACGCAGATCGTCATCCGCACGATCGACACGCCCGATGGCCCGCGCGAATACTGGCGGCATTTCCGCGCGCTGGCGACCTCGTACAGCGCTTCGACCGCCGGCGTGTCCCAGTCGAATCCGCACTACGGTAAGACCGCGCTGGGCTGGCCGATGCGCAAAGGCATTGTCGCCGTCGATCCCAAGGTCATCGCTCTCCGCAGCGAGCTGTACGTGCCCGGCTACGGCGTCGGCGTCGCAGGCGATACCGGCGGCGCGATCATCGGCAAGCACATCGACCTGGGTTACGACGATGACAACCTGGTGATCTGGTATCGCTGGGTCGATGTGTACCTGCTCACCCCGGCCCCGGCCGCCGACAAGATTCTGTACACGCTGCCCAACTGGCCGGTCGAGCGCCGCTGATCCCTGATCACTGGTTACTGGTCACTGATCAGTGGTCAGTGGTCAGTGATCAGTTGTCAGTGATCAGTATATCCCCTGCCGCTCAAGTTCGTGAACTGCTCACTCGCTTCAACTTGCGTGCGCGCAAGAGCCTGGGGCAGAATTTTCTGATCGACGACGCCGCGCTCGATCACATCGTCGCCGCCGCTGCACTGACGCGCGCCGATACCGTCTTGGAGATTGGGCCGGGGCTGGGCACGCTCACACAGCGGCTCGCGCAGGCGGCGGGACGTGTCGTCGCGGTAGAAATCGACCGGAACTTGATTCCCCCGCTACGCCATGCCCTCGCCGCTTACCCGAACGTCGAACTGATCCACGGCGACATCCTGCAACTCGATCCCGTTGCCCTCATCCAACCAGCCAACCCCGCAGGGCGGGGCGCAAGCAGCCCGCCAACTAACCATCCAACCGGCCAACCAACTCGCCAAGAGACTACCCGACTACCTGACTACCCGACTACCCGACTTCCCGACTACTCGACTACTCGACTCCCTAACTACAAAGTCGTCGCCAACCTCCCGTATTACATCACCTCCGCCATCATCCGCCATCTTCTCGAAGCGTCACGGCGACCCTCGCTACTCATTCTCACCATGCAGCTCGAAGTTGCGCAGCGGATCGTCGCGGAACCGGGCGACCTCAGCCTGCTGGCGATCAGTGTCCAGTTCTACGGCAAGCCCTCGCTCGTGGCGCGCATCAAAGCCGGATCGTTCTACCCCGCGCCCAAAGTCGATTCGGCCATCGTCCGCATCGATGTGCCACCGCAGCCGCCGATCGACGTGCGTGACGTGGATCGGTTCTTCGCCGTCGTCAAAGCGGGATTCGGTCAGAAACGCAAGCAGTTGCACAACGCGCTGAAAGCGGGACTGGCTCTGCCTGCCGAGCGCGTCGCCGCTGCATTGGCGCTGGCCGGCATCGACGGCACGCGCCGCGCCGAGACACTCACCCTGGACGAATGGGCTGCCCTCGCCGAGGCCCTGACACAATTGTAGGGGCGAGCAGCCGCTCGCCCCTACTTCACCGCATCGGCATACACGCCTCGATATTCCGGCGGCAGCATCGACGCCAGCCGCCTCATGATCAAGTCCGTGTACTCGCGCAGCTTGTCCGAATCGGCCCGGCCTTCCGGCAGGCGAAACGGCTCGCCGACGCGAATGCACACCGGCGTCCGCTTGAAGCGCCGCAGGTTGTGCTTGATCTTCTCCGTGCCCCACACCACCGACGGCACGATCGGCACGCGGGCGCGCGTCGCCAGATAAGCCGCCCCGGTCTTGCCCTCCAGCAGTGCGCCCGTCCGGCTGCGCGTCCCTTCCGGTGCGATGCCGAACGACGTGCCGTGTGCCAGCTCGTTCAACGCGATGCGCAGCGCGTCGCGGCTC
>DATBWU010000184.1:0-3804 GCA_036514635.1 Anaerolineae bacterium
CCCGCCGATCAGTTCCAGATCGGGAATCTGAACGTTGGGTGCCGTCTCGATCAAAGTGGACTGGCTGCCGGGTCGATCACCGGCTCCCGGAGGCGGCTGCCGGAGCGCGGCCAGCAGGTCGTTAAGGCTGCGCTGAAAACCGGGTGTGCTGAACCAGGCCAACGCGACGACGACCACCCCGATGGTCACTGTGCTGATGACCCAATACTCCGCAATGAGATCGGGATAGCCTACCCGACGCCTGTTCCAGTCGTGGATCGTTCCTGTGAAATGCGTTCGCGCGAGTAACAACACGGCGCAGGCGATGAAGTCCAATGGGAGGTTGGTATCCCGCCCATTCATGAGGGTATTCAGCGCGAGCATCGCCGCGAACGGCAGCAGCCCCGGCAGCGCTTCCCGGCGTCGCGCCACGCACCAGATCAGCCAGACACTTGCATTCCAGACGAGCCAGCCGATCAGGACATTCGTCAGGACGCCCCTGCCGATTTGATCGAACAGGCTCAGAATACGCAGGTTCATGATCCAGAGCGATTGGGTCACCGGCACATACGACCATACCTGTGGGGCGGGCAGGATGCGCCCGATGACCACGATCGTCACCGCGATCGACATCAGCAAGTTGTGGGCCGCCGCCGTTCGCCCGTGGAAGCGCGAGCTGGCGAGCGCCACGCCGTAGAGAGCGCCCAATAGGGTGTTCGCGGCAAACGGAAAGCAGTCGCTGCACCATCGAGCCTCGCCCAGGCTGGAGGCCAGGCTGAGGAGGACGATCGCGACCAGCGCGATGGACATCCAGTTTCGCTTCAGGCGCAGCCAGATCGGTCGGGTCAGTGATGCGATCATGCACTCTTCTTCATGAGAGGCTCAGCCTGTCTGGGTGTCTGCCGCACGATCACGCGGCCCGTGCCCAGCGTCTTAAACTCCCATCGGCGAATCTCACCGTACGCGCCCTGGATCGGCCGCACCTCGTCGCGACGCACGACGCTGGTCGATACACCCTGTTCGGCGAGCCACGCCGAGAATGCCTTCGCGTCGTCGGCTGCGCCGAACGAGGCCGGGTCGAGCAGAATCACCTCGACGCCGGAATAGCGCTGGCTCCCGATGAGCGGCTTGAGCGCGTCAATCCAATCGAGAGTGATAGCCGGTGTGACGACGATGATCGAGTCCCGTGCGGACACCAGCGAGCGCGCCAGCGTCAGTGTGTGGGTCAGTGATTGCCCGGGAATGGGCTGAAGCGGGGTGAGCGCGCGCAGGATGGTCCAGAAATGCGGCGCACCTGCCTGGGGCAACACGGCCCCTGTCGTGTTGGGGTCGGCCATCAGGCCCACGGCCAGCCGTTCGTTGAGCAGATGGAACGCGAGCGAGGAGAGCAGAATAACCATCGTCTCAAACGACGACTCGCTCCCTTGCCCGATATGCACCGCAGCATCCAGGTCTGGAATCAGCCAGACCGAAGACGACGCTTCCGGATCGAAGGCTTTGACGAAGAGATCGTTGTGCCGGGCTGTCGTGCGCCAGTGCACCCGGCGCAGTGGATCGCCGGCCAGGTAGGGCCGAGTGGTGGTGACGCTGATCGTTTCCGCCGATAGCGGCTGTCGCAGCGGATGGAGATCGCCCATCTGGTTTCGACGGAGCAGCACGTGCGGCGGCAGCACGGCGAGCGGTGGATAGACCAGAACCTCGGTGCGCTGATTGTAGAACTGCCGCACCTGGAAGATGCCAAACGGGTCGGCCATCCGTAGTTCCCACGGGCCGAGCGTGAAGACGCCGCGCTGTGTGCAGGTGGCCTGAACCGCCCGGCTGTCAGAACGCTGCCCGCCCACGGTGAATACGCTCGTCGCCGTGTAGCCGGGGACGTTAGACTGATCGATGAACTCGGCCGATACCACCGGCAGCCGCGACGCATCGTGAAGCCGGATCGATTCTTCGAGCGTGTCGCCGACCTGGACGGCGGCGTAACGCAGGGCGCGCTCGCTCGTGACGTTGGCGGCCATCGCGCGCACCCAGAGGAAGTTGATCAACAGCAGGCTGCCCAACATGACAATGATCGACAGCGCGAGCCACGTAGGCCGAATGAGGTTCCACGCCAGCACTAGCGCGAAGACGACGACGAGAGAGCGCTGGCGGACCTCGATAATCGTCGTGTGGCCGGTGCGAGCGATGCGCCACAGGCGCGAGAGGCGGCCTGCGCGGCGAAGTACGTTGCGTAGGGTGGTCATCGGGTCTTGTGTGTCGGCTGGCTATCGGGCAGTGGGAGAGTATCAAGAATGCCTTGAACCACTTGCGGCCCGGTCAGCTTCTTCAGGCGCGCGGCCGGGTTCACGATGACGCGATGCGCCAGGATAGGCTCAACCAGGGTCTTAATGTCATCCGGCAGCACGTAATCGCGGCCGCGCAGCGCGGCTTGCGCCTGGCCGGCCCGGTATAGGCCCAGGCTGCCCCGAGGGCTTGAGCCGAGATAGATATTCTCGTTCTCTCGCGTGGCGAAGGTGATGTCCACGACGTACTGTTCCACGGCGGGCGACACATACACACTTTTGATGGATCGCTGCGCCGCCAGCACCTCGTCTTGTGACACGATAGCCTTCAGCGACTGAATCGGGTGCTCGAATTGCTGATTCTTCACCATGCGGATTTCTTCTGTTTTCGAGAGGTAGCCCAGGCCGATCCGCAACAGAAACCGATCCAATTGGGCTTCAGGCAGAGGGAACGTCCCTTCGTATTCGATTGGGTTCTGCGTGCCGATCACCATGAACGGCTCGGGCAGCGCGTGAGCCACTCCGTCGATAGTGATCTGGTGTTCTTCCATCGCCTCGAGCAGCGCGGATTGCGTCTTGGGCGTGGCGCGGTTGATTTCGTCGGCCAGGATGATTTGCCCGATGATCGGCCCGGGGCGGAACTCGAACTGGCGCGTCAGCTGATTGAAGATGGAAGTCCCGGTCACGTCGCTCGGTAGCAGATCGGGCGTGAATTGAATTCGATTGAATGTGCACCCCAGCGATTGCGCCAGGCTGCGCGCCAGGATCGTTTTCCCGACGCCGGGCACGTCTTCGATCAGGATGTGCCCCCGGCACAGCAGGCCGATGATCGTCAGCTCCACTGCCCGGCGCTTCCCGACGATGACGCCCTCCAGGTTACCAATGATTCTTTCACACAGGGATTGCACTTCGGTCACGTTCAAGTCCATGCGAGTGAATATCCTTTCGGAAGAAGTGATCCACGAATCGCCACGAATAAACACGAAGCTCTTCGTGCTCCTTCGTGTGACTTCGTGGATCGGTAGTCAATAGTTACCCCCAGCCGCGATCGTCGGGAAACACGTTGGCGAACTTCACGCTGCTGCGCGGCTCGACCATCATCGGCTCGACCACATCGCGCCATTGGGCGTAGTGCGCCGTCTGCTTGTGCCGCGCCGGATCGTCGGGCGTGCGATACACCTCGACCAGGATGAAGCGCGCCGGATCGTCTGCCTGTTGGATCACGTCGAATCGGGCGATGCCTGGCTCTCGGACACTGTCGCGCGCGTTCTCGATCGTCGCGGCTTTGAAAGTCTCAACCTGATCGGGCTTGACGCGGACGTGAACGTGGACGACGAGCATAGACGCTCCTTCTTGCGTGAGTTTCACCGCAGCGCAGGGAGTGCGGGAAACTCGGGATTTGGCCTATGAGAGCATTCGGTAATTCGTGGGCAACGCCCGGTGACACACGCCTGCGGCGGGTGCAGTGCTCCCGTGAATCACCGGGCTGAAAAAGCGAAGCCTGCTGAAGCAGGCTGTTTGCCGCTTCAGCCGGATTGATCCGGCTTTT
>DATBWU010000185.1:0-29886 GCA_036514635.1 Anaerolineae bacterium
CGGCTGGATTCAGCCCGGTTTACCGGGCTTGGCAGCCTGAGCCGGGTGGCTTCAGCCCCCGGCAGTGGGCGAACTGACAACCTTTGCGTGCACACGGCACCCAATGGGACTTGCCTTTTGTCGAGGCGGGTGTATCATGGATAAGGGATCGCACGAAGCCGTTTTGCCCCGAAGCGGCTGATCGCGCCAGCGACCGTTCGTTCTTTCGAACGCAGTACTGGCTCATGTCCCATCAATCACGACCCTTCCACATCGATCCGCTTGCCGTGCTCTTAATCTTATCAGCATTGGCGAGTGTCCTCATTGGCTACACCCAGGACGTAGCGGAACCCGAGCGATTGACTCGCGTCGCGCCGTGGTGGCTTCTGGCGGCGCTGCTGATCGCACTGCTCATCGTCTATCGTGAGCAGCGCGGCGGCCTGGCGCATTTCCTGGATTACGTCCGAGGCCTTGGGCGGCATATCGGCGCGCCGGGGAGCGACACAGCCGCCCCATATCGTTCCATCGCTCGGAGCATCGGCGGCGTGTGGCGGACCTATACTTCGCAGACGATCCTGATTGCGCTCGCCGCTGCCGGCTCGATATTTGTGGTTCTGCGGATCATCGAGAAAGAAAACGTCGGAGTGCCTCATTACGGCGACGTCTTTGCCGTGTGGGTCTGTGCGCTTGTGGCCCTGGCTGCGGCGGCGATGTGGCGTGCCCGTTTTTCGCTGAGGGAATTGGCCCGGGTGTATCACCCGGACTTCGTTGCGATTATTGCGCTTACAGGTGTTGCCGCCGCGCTTCGGTTCACGGCGCTGGGCGTGTTGCCTGCCGTCGTCGGCGGCGACGAAGGACTGTTCGGCATGTCCGGCCTGGCCGTGCAGAACGGCCAGTTCGAGAATCCTTTCGCCACGTATTACGGCGCTGGAACGCTGTACGTGCATGTGATCGGTGGGCTGATGCGCCTGTTTGGCGCCAATCCCACCGGGCTGCGCATGGTCTCCGCCATCGGCGGCACGCTGGCCGTGCCGGCGGTGTATCTGCTGGGCCGCGAGCTGGCCGGGCGGCGTGCAGCGATTATCGCGGCCCTGCTGGTGGCGGTGTCGCACTACCACGTTCACTTCAGCCGCATGGTCGCCGTCACCTACCTGCAAGGCACGTTCTTCAACACCCTGGCGCTGTATTTGCTGATCAGCGGATTGCGCCGGAACAGCACGCCGCGAATGATGCTATCCGGCCTGGTGCTCGGCGTGTACTTCATGATCTACCTCGACTCGCGCATGATGATCGGCACGCTGGGCTTGATGCTGCCCGTCCTGGCGCTGGCCGATCGGCCGCTCATCGCGCGCAACCTCAAGCGGTTGATGCTGCTGGTGATCGTCTTCGCCATCGTCGCCGCGCCGATGTTATTGTGGGCCGCCCGCCATCCCGCCGACTTCAATGCGCGCTTTAGCGCCGCGGGCGCGCTGGAGAACGATATTCTGGGGATGCGCGCAGCCGAGACTGGACAGAGCGTCGTGTCTTTGCTGGCCCGTATGATCCTGGCCACTTTCATGACGCTGGTTGCCCTGCCGGTGATGGATTTCTACTTTTCGGACCTGGCGGTCTTGAGCGTGGTTTCGGGCTTTTTGTTCTTGTTCGGGTTAGTGTATTCCCTGATGTATCTTCATCGCACCGCGTCGCTGCTTCTCAATTTGTGGTTGTGGGCCGGTATCGTCGCGATTGCCGTGTTCACGTTTGACGAGTTCGCGGCCGGCTATCACTTGATGTTTGTGTTTCCGGCGGCGGTCATTCTCGCCGGGCTTGGCTTCGGCCGATTGACGACAGTGCTGCGCTTGCCGTCGCGAGCCGTCAAGATCGTGGGCACACTGGTGGCGTCAATCATTGTGATCGTCAACGCCCATGCGTACTACGCCGCCTATCTGCCATCCTGCCGCTTCGGCGACGATACGGCCACCCGCCTGGCATCGCGCCTGGGGCAGTATTTGGGGACGCTCGATCCAGGTGCGCACGCTTATCTGCTATCCAACCAGTTATTCCAGGCCGGCTCTCATCCTTCGCTTGACTTTCTGAGCGGGCGAATGGCGGTGACGAACGTGCTGACCCCGCTGGCCGAAGCGCCACCGTTCGACCTGACCCGCCCGACCGTATTCGTCGCCATTTCAGAGCGCGTGCCCGATCTGGACACACTGGCCCAAATATATCCCGGCGGCGCGTGGGACGCCGTCTACGATTGTGACCGGCGCGTGTTCACCGCTTACCGCATCCCCTGATTTCATTGCGACTTGGCCGCCCCGCAACTTCAACCCCCAGCGTGCCCAGGTTGCTCCTACTCTGGAAACCGGATATAACACGATTGCTTATTCTCAAGCCGATGTATCTCGATATGGACTTCGCCACCCTGCTGAAAAACCGAATCGATCTCTCGCGCATCCCGTTCAGCGATCGCAGCGCGCGCATCATGTTCTTTCGGGGACGAAAGCCGCCCGCGCCTGGCGAGCGGCCTGCCGATTTCTTCGCCATTCGCCTGGCCGAGCGTTGGGAGAAACAAGCGGCGCTGCTCGGCAGCTATCGTACGCGCCTGCCCGTGATCGACCACCTCGTCTTCGTCGACGCAAACGGCAATCCGCTCCCCTTCGAGGTGACGACCCATCCGCACATGGTGCTCTTCGACACGCCCGCCGGATCGGTGCGGATGTGCTTTCTCGACGCCGAGACGTTGTTCTTCGCCCTGCCGCCCGGCCCGATCGGGATGCGCTTTCAGGTTTACGCCGCGCGCGGCAGCGTCGATCGGCGCGGCGGGACGTTCCACGGAATGCGCAATGTCGCTTACACCACCGACGCGCGTTTGCTCCACAACGAGCTTGCGCCCATCGACGATTCGACGTGGCAGGCGACCTTCGTCGCCGAGAGCCCGAGCGGCGCGGGCTTGCTGTTCAACATCACACCCCGTCTCGGCTTCAACCGGGCTGTGCCGGATTCTGCGATGACGCTCGACGACGCCGAGGCGCGCTGGCGGGCGTGGTTTGTCAGCGTGCCGAAGGTAGACGCGCGCTTCGAGCCGCAATACTATTATGCGTGGTGGATCATGCGCGCCGGCCTGATCAGCCCGCGCTTCTACATGACGCGCGAAGGCATGACG
Organism: Anaerolineae bacterium; assembly: GCA_036514635.1. Taxonomy (GTDB): domain Bacteria; phylum Chloroflexota; class Anaerolineae; order Fen-1058; family Fen-1058; genus DASSFZ01. The sequence continues at coordinate 3,125 of DATBWU010000185.1, forward strand.
CCGAGCAAGATTTACTACGTGGGGGTGTGGCAGTGGGACGCCTGTTTTCACGCGCTCGCCTATCGGCACGTGGATCGCAGGCTGGCGGAGGATCAGATCCGCCTGGTGCTCGATCATCAGCGTGACGATGGCATGATCCCGGACGCCATCCACGACGAAGGCATCGTCACCCACCTCGACGTGCCGGTGTCGGCCGACGTGACCAAGCCGCCCATCGCCGCATGGACCGCGATCAAGTTGTATGAGGCATCGGGCAACCGCGAATTCCTCGACGAGATCTACGAGCCGCTGGTGCGCTGGAACCGGTGGTGGTTCGAGAAGAACGACTTCAACGCCGATGGGCTGTGCCAGTACAACCATCCATACTCGTCCGGCCTCGACGACAGCCCGCTGTGGGATGGCGACATGCCGGTCGAGTCGCCCGATCTGAACACGTACCTGTGCTTGCAGATGGAAGCGCTGGCCCGCACGGCGGACGTGATCGGTTTGGCTGACGACGCACGAATGTGGCGCGCGCATGCCGACGACGTGGCTCAGTTGATGATCGACAAAATGTGGGATGAAGCGGCGGGTGTCTTTTGGGCGCTGCACAATGCGCAACCGATCCGCATTCTCACGCCGTTCAGCCTGTACCCCTTGTGGACGGGTCGTATGCCGCAACGCATCCTCGATAAGTTGATCGCCCACCTGACCGACCCCAAAGAGTTCTGGACGCGGTATCCGATCCCGACCGTCGCCGTGTCCGATCCGCACCACGACCCGGAGGAGATGTGGCGCGGGCCGACGTGGGTGAACATCAACTACCTGTTCATCGAGGGGCTGGCGCGCTGTGGGCGCACGGACCTGGCGGTGCAATTGCGCGATCGCACACTCGACCTGGTGATGCAGCGCGACGACATCTTTGAATACTACCACCCGCAGACCGGCGCGCCGCCGCCCAAGGCCGCGCCGATCTTCGGCTGGACCTCGGCCGTGTTCATCGATCTGGCGATCAAGGCGTCGAACGGAAGCGTGATCTGATCTCTCACGCGATGATCTGTTTTGATTACGTGCTATACTGGGTCTGCGGTCGTCGTGATGTGCAGCGCCGCTTGATCACGCATCCCCATCGTGCTTCAAATGAAATCCGCGTACCGCGTTCTGATCCCGATCGATGACGAGACCTGCGGCCCCCCGCTTCTGGCGCTGGCCCGCGCGCTGATCGGCAAACGCCCCGGTGAGATCATCCTGATCGGCACAGTCACCGTGCCGCGTGGCCGCAACTTGAGCGAAGGCGCAGCCCACGCCCAACTTCGGCGACAGACGCTGGTCAATCTCAAGGCGCGCTATGCCGACGTGCCCATTCGTGTCAAACCGCGCATCCGCGTGGGGCACGCGCCCTGGCGCGAGATCATCACGACGATCCGCAACGAGAATGTGGATTTGCTGCTGGTGGGATGGGATGGCGATCCGCTGGCACGGGTGCTGGGCGTGCCGCTCGATGTGGTGCTCGCCGAGACGCCGTGCGACATTGCCATCGCGCGCGGCGCGAAGTGGTCGTCGGCCAAGCGCATCCTGCTGCCGCTGCGGGGTGGTCCGTATGCGGAGCTGACCGTGCAGCTCGCGCTGGCACTGGCCGAAGCGACCCACGGCACCGTCGATGTGTTGTTCGCCGCGCCGCCCGATCGCGCCGACAGCGCCGCGCACGCTTTCTTACCGCTGCTGCGCCACCTGGCGCTGAGCCGCCAGATCCAGGTTCAGGACGATCCCGCCCCCAGCATCCTGCGCGAGGCGGAGACGCACGACGCGATCGTCATGGGCGCGTCGTCGCGTGTCGGCGAGCCGGGGCCTAAGCCGCTCGGCCCGCTCGCGGCACAGGTCGCGCGCGGCACGACGGCGAACCTGATCATGGCCAAGTCGCCGACGGCGCACGTGCCGGTGGAAGACGAAGCCGATTATCACGACCGGGCGCTGTCGATCCTCACCGACAAGTGGTTCGCCGAGAACACCTTTGACGCAGACGAGTTCGCCGACCTGTCGCGGCTGGTGGCGATCAAAGAAGAGCGCGGCCTGACGATCAGCCTGGGTCTGCCCGCGCTCAACGAAGAGGCGACGGTCGGCAAGATTGTCCGCACGCTTCAGCGCGCGCTGATGGAGAAGGTTCCGCTGCTTGACGAGATGATCTTGATCGACTCAGACTCTGGGGATCGCACGCGTAACATCGCGCGGAAACTGGGCGTGCCCGTGCACATTCACCAGGAAATCCTGCCGCAGCATGGAGCGCATCCCGGCAAGGGCGAGGCGCTGTGGAAAAGTCTGCATGTTCTGAAGGGCGATTTGATCGTGTGGATCGACACGGATATCGCCAACATTCATCCGCGCTTCGTCTACGGCGTGCTGGGGCCGCTGCTGCACCACGATACGATTCAATACGTCAAAGGCTTCTATCGCCGGCCGATTCGTGTGGGCGACAAGTTGCAAGCGGGCGGCGGCGGGCGCGTGACTGAGCTGGTGACGCGCCCATTGTTCAACCTGTTCTTTCCGGAGTTGTCCGGCCTGATTCAACCGCTGTCGGGCGAGTACGCCGGTCGCCGATCGGCGCTGGAGCGGATGTCGTTCTTCACCGGCTACGGTGTGGAGACGGGGCTGCTGATCGACATCTTCAACGAATTTGGTCTGCAAGCGATCGCCCAGGTCGATCTACAAGAGCGCATCCACCACAATCAGCCGCTGGCCGCGCTCAGCAAAATGAGCTTCGCTATTCTGCAAGTCATCATCCGGCGGCTGGAGGATCGGCACAAGATCCATCTCCTGGAAGACGTGAATCGCAGCATGAAACTGATCCGTTACGAGCCGGGTCACTACGTTCTGGACATTGAAGAGATTGGTGACGTGGAGCGCCCGCCGATGATCACACTGCCGGAGTACAGAAAGAGATTCGGGATTAGAGATTAGAACCCTACCTCGCCCGCCCCTACTTCTTGCGGTTCAGTCCGTGCACTTTCGTCACCGGCACGACGAACAGCAAGCCGCTGTCCGGCTCGTCGAAGTCGCCGGTGATGGCCTCTGTACGGCGGATCAGATCATCGATGTCGAAGCCGTCGGGGACGACGGTGAAGATCGTGCGATGGTTGTACTCCTCGCTTGCCAGCAGGCTGCGCAGCGAGGGCATCAGCGGCAGATCGTCGCGCTGGTTGTGCTGTTGCATCAGGTGCCGCATCCCGATGCTGTCCAGGATCGTCGCGCCGGTCACGCCGGCTTCTTCCCAGGCGCGAGCGACATCGTGACACGTTTGGATGTTGAGCACAATCGCCACCACCAAGTTCGGCATGTCAAGCCTCCTCTACCGGTGATTGTTCACATCTCGATGGCTCTCCGTCCGCGTCCTCGTCCGCTTCGCGCGGCCCGCGAGACGCGGGCCTGGAGCATTTGTGTGCAATCATCAGTCCTCTACCGTAGCCTCGGCCTTAGGCGCGGAGCGCGCCGGCTGTACTCTCGGAAAGACCATTCGCAGCAGGATCGGCGTCACGAGCGTCGTCAGCAGCACCAGCACCACGACGACCGAAAAGACTTCCGGCGTCACCAGCCCTTCACGCACGCCGACCGAGGCGACGATCAGCCCGACCTCGCCGCGCGACACCATGCCTACGCCCACGCGCAGCGCCTCGCGACTGGTGTAGCCGCCCAACCGCGCGCCCAACCCGCTGCCGATCACCTTCGAGGCGATGGCGACGACGAGCAAGACGATCAAGAACGGCAGCGCCGGCCCGGTGATCTCTCTCGCGTTTGCCTCCAGCCCGATGCTGGCGAAAAAGATCGGCACCAGGAAGCCGTAGGTGATCGCGTGCATCTTGTCTTCGATGATGTGGCGCAGCGACGTGCGGCCCAGCCCCACGCCGGCGATGAATGCGCCGGTGATCGCCGCCAGCCCGCCGACGACCTCCGCGCTCCACGCGAAGAACAGCGCGCTGACCAGCACCAGTGCCGTCAATCCTTCGCTGATCGGCTGGCGGTTGATCCACTGGGCCAGCCTCGGCAGGACGAACCAGCCGATCCCGCCGGCCAGCGCCAGGTACAGCAGCATATTGACCGCGACCATCACCACCGATCCGATCTCGCCCGCGCCGCCGCTCAAGGCCAGGAAAATCGACAGCAAGATCAGCACCAGAATGTCGTCGATCACCGCTGCGCCCAGCAGCGCAATGCCCTCGCGCGTCCGAAGGACGTTCAGCTCGAGCAGTGTTTGAGCCGAGATGCTGACGCTTGTCGCCGTGAGGATGATGCCCATGAACCAGGCCGTCTGGTCCTCGTAGCCGAACGGCAACGCGGTCAGCGCGCCGAATAGCAGCGGCACGATCACGCCCAGGATGCCGCTGAAGGTTGCCACGCGCCCGGCGTGCGCCATCTCGCGCAGATCGACTTCCATTCCGGCGACGAACATCAGGAACACCACACCGATCTCGGCCAGGTTCGCGACTTCTTCGCCCAGCAGGTGTGGATCGGCGACGAAGGGCAGATGGATCAGATCGATCACGGTCGGCCCCAGCACCAGCCCGGCCAGCAGCTCGCCCAGCACCGCCGGCTGGCGCAAGCGCACGCTGATCCAGCCGCCGGCCTTCGCCGCGACGATCATAATCACCAACGTCAGGGATAGTTGGAGAAACGGGCTCATACGATCATCCACTGATCACTGATTACTGATCACTGATCAGTGATCAGTAATCAGTGATCAGTCGAACTACCGTCACGCCGTCGCCGCCTTCGCCGTCCTTGCCCGACTCGACTGCACGGACGACCGGGTTCTCACGCAGCGCGTCGCGCACGGCTTTGCGCAGGCTGCCCGTGCCCTTGCCGTGAATGACGCGCGTGAACGGCATCCCGGCCAGGTAGGCCGCTTCCAGATGCTTTTCCAGCTCGCGCAGCGCTTCGTCCGCGCGCAGCCCGCGCAGATCGAGTTCCAGTTTCGCCGCCGTCGCCAGTTGCACGCTGACGTGCGCTTCGCGCTCGTGCGCCTGTGGCGAGGAGCGCCATTCGAGATCGATCAGCCGCACGCGCGTGCGCATGGAGCCGATGCTCACCTCGGCCGCCTTGCCCGCGATCGACAGCACCTGCGCCGTCGCGTCGAGCGGGCGCACCCACACCGTATCGCCGACGCGGATAGGCCGCTGCACGTCGACCTGCGGCATCTCGATCGGCTCCGGCGGCTCCGGTTCGACCCTCGCTTCGAGCGCGGCGGCGCGCGCCTGCACCGCGTCGAGGTCCGCCTGCCGCGCGGCGCTCAACCGCTTGCGCAGCGATTCGATCTCGTCGCTCAACGCGGCGATCTGCCGTGCGGCTTCGTCGCGGGCCTGGTCGAGGAGCGCCGCGCGCTCGCCCTCGATCTTCGCCAGCCGCTCGCGCAGCTCGCGCGACGCTTTCTGCGCGTCGGCCCGCGCCGACTCGGCAGCCTGCCGCGCCGCTTCGGCCAGCTCGCGCTGGCGATGGATGTCGGCCAGCAGGTCTTCGGTCTTCAGATCGCCCTCGGCCACCATCGACCGCGCGCTCGACACGATCTCTGCGGGCAGGCGGAGACGGGTGGCGATGGCGAAGGCATTGCTGCGACCGGGCAGGCCAATCGTTAGCTTGTAAGTCGGTTGCAGGGTTTCCGCGTCGAACTCGACCGAGGCATTGACCGCGCCGGGCGTGCCATGCGCCCACACTTTGAGCTCGGGATAGTGTGTCGCGACGAACGTCACCGCGCCGCGATCGCACAAATGATCGAGCAGCGCGCGCGCCAGCGCCGATCCTTCTGCCGGGTCGGTGCCCGCGCCGAGCTCGTCCAGCAGCACCAGCGACCGATCGTCCACCTCGTCGAGAAACGACGTGATGTTGACCAGGTGCGACGAGAACGTGGACAGGCTCTGCTCGATCGACTGCTCGTCGCCGATGTCGGCGAAGACCTTGTCGAAGATCGCCAACGCCGAGCCGTCGCCGGCCGGGATGTGCAGCCCGCACTGGGCCATCAGCGCCAGCAGGCCGACCGTTTTCAGCGTCACCGTCTTGCCGCCCGTGTTTGGCCCGGTGATCACGACGATGTGCGCGCCTTCTTCCAGCACGATGTCGAGCGGGACGACGGTTGCCGGATCGAGCAGCGGATGCCGCGCCTGGCGCAGACCGATTGGCCCGCCGCTGGCCGTGTCGGGCGCACGGAGCAGCGGCTCGACGCTGCGCGTCGCGTCGGCGTACTTCGCCTTCGCAAAGATCAGGTCGATCTCGGCCAACGCCTCGACCGTGCCGGCGATGATCGCCTCTCGTGCGCCGACGGCCTGAGACAGCTCGTACAGAATCTTCTGCACCTCGCGCTCTTCTTTGAGCTCCAGCTCGCGCCAGTGGTTGTTCATCTCGACGGTCGCCAGCGGCTCGATGAACAATGTCGCGCCGGACGCGGATTGATCGTGCACGATGCCGGGGATGCGCCCCTTGAACTCGGCTTTGATCGGGATGACGTACCGTCCCCCGCGCTGCGTGATGATCGCCTCCTGCAAGTACGGCCCGAAGCGCGGGTTGGTCAGAGTGCGCTGGAGTTTGTCCTGCAGGCGATTGAAGGCGTCGCGCAGCTCGCGGCGAATACTCGCCAAGGCCGGGCTGGCGTGATCGTGGACCTCGGCATGATCGGAATCGATGCAGCGGCCAATCTCGTTGATCAGGCCGGGCAGGTCGGCGATGCGTTCGGCGACGGCGGCCAGGCCGGGAAACGGCGCGTCGAGCCGGGTCAGCGTGCGGCGCAATTCGCGCGCGGCGATTAGCGTGCTGCGCACGTCGAGCAGTTCCTGCGGCAGCAGCGTGCCGTTGCGCGCGGCGGCCTGCGCGTAAGGCCGAATGTCGTGAACGCCGCCCAGGCCGACGTCGGGCTTGGTGGCCAGCAGGCGGCGCGCTTCGCTCGTCTCGCGCAGGACGCGCAGGACGGTATCGGGATCGGATGACGGCGTTAGCGCGCGGGCCAGTTCGCTGCCCGCCGAGAACGAGGTGTAGTTCGCCAGGCGCGTGAGCACCTTGGGTAATTCGAGTGTAGTCCAGTGTTTGGCATTCATGGATGCGTTTCGTGTTGTCAGTCTTGTTGAGCAAAACGTGAAGCGTAAAACGTGATGACATGAAGAGTGAATTCACGTTTTACGTTTCACGCTTCACGCACTACGCAACAAAAAGCGGCGATGCTTGCCGGCGCGCCGCTTGAATCGTTCTGGGTTTCGGATCGGACACTCAACCCGTGACGAAGAACGAGAGCGGGTTCGGCAGCCCCGTCGGGAACAGGATACGCAACAGGCGCGCCGGAATGGCGAAGAAGTCTCTTAGGAACACGACAAGATTAGACGACCCGTACCAGTCTCCGATCAGGCCGGCTCCTGGCGTACCCATCAACGCCTGGTTGATGTATCCGAGGCTGTGGACGATAAGCGCCAGCGCCAGCAGCGTCCAGACGGGTGCAATAAGGAACCCCAGCACGTTATCGGCCAGGCCAATCGCCCGAATGCGCGTGTTGGGAAACGTGTGTCGGAACAGCGCCTCCAGGATCGCGTAAATCGCGATGAGCAGTGCGGCGAACACAATGCCGGTCGGCGTCTGGGCCGGAGCGCCCGCGCGCTCCACAAAGACACCGACCAACACCGGCGCGATCAACCCGGCGAACGCCGTCGCCAGAAAGAGCGCGAGGGTGCCCAAGATCGTCCGAATGAAGCCGCGCCGCAGACCCAGAAGCAGTCCGCCCAACCCGCCCAGCAGCACCAGGAAATCGAAAATGATGTTGAGGATCATGAACGCTCTCACGCAGCACGATTCACGCAGCCGCGCAGGGCGGAGTATAGCATAACTGGAATGAGTGGCAAAGAGAGGTCGAACTTCGGGCGACAGCGATAGGATTGCTAAGGGCGTTGCCCGAGGAAAGCCTGAACGACCGACGCGATCGCATCGCGGTTGGGGATGAGGACGCTGGCGCCGTTCGGAGTCGTCCACGACACTGCCATCTGATCGTCGATGCGGTATGCGGCGATGCTCTCGCGCGGGATGTCGTTCCACACTTTGGCGACGGTGGCGATCTCGGCGACGGTCAAATCGCTCTCATACGATCCGGCGACCGCGTCGAGCAAGGCGGGCAGTTGCGTGAGCGCGCCGAGGCTGAGCGCTTTGTCGCGCACGGCGAGGATCACCTGCTGCTGTCGCTGCAAGCGGCCGAAGTCGCTGTCCTGATGCCGCGTGCGGACGTACTTCAGCGCGAGTTCGCCGTTCAGGTGCTGCGGCCCGGCTTCAATGACCAGCACCTCGGTGCGATAGTCGTCGGTCGGGTATTCGTTATCCACGATGCGCTTCGGCACATTCACGTCGATACCGCCCAGCGCGTCGATCGTTTTCCTGAAGCCGTCGAAGTCGATCAGGACGTATCGGTCGACAGGGATGCCCAGGTTCAGCGCGAGGGTGTCCTTGGCCGCCTGCGCACCGCTGCCCGGCACGCCGTTGGCCTCGCCATAGAAGTAGGCTGTATTGATCCGATCGACGCGCTCCGTGCCAGCGAGTGGCACGTACAGATCGCGCGGAATCGACAGCATCGCGGCGGTCTTCGCCTGCGGGTCGAGGGTGATCAGCGTGATCGCGTCGGTGCGAGTCGGCACGTTGCCCTGCGACGGTCGCCGGTCGATGCCCATCAGCAGGATCGTCACGCGCCCCCGATTGGGGACCGGCCACACGTCTTCACCGCGAATCACCACATCGACGATCTGCTGGATCGATTCGACGCGCTGCTGGACGGTCTTGCCCAGTACCTGATCGCGCAGAGCCAACACCCGTTCCGGCCCGATGGCGATGAGCGTAAAACTCAATGCCGCGCAAAACAAGACCATCAAGCCGAGCAGCCCACTGAGAATGACCAGCCAGATCGGTGTGCGCGCAGGCCGCACTCGCGCTACAGGAGGCCGAAACGCCGGTCGAGGCTGTGTGGCTTCCGTTTCATCCCTCATTCTTCGTCCTTTGCTCTGCGCACCAGCGCAGCAACACCCGTCGCGTCGACGCGAAGGCGATCTGGTGCGGAAGCGCACCCGGCGTGAAAAATGCCAGCTCCGAGGCGTCGTCGCCGGCTCTCAACTCGCCCGATACCATTTCAGCGCGATACAGGATCAGCACGCCCGGCCCGCGCGGATCGGCGGTGATGTGGTACACACCGAACAATCCCGTTACGCGCACGACCAATCCGGTTTCCTCGTAGCATTCGCGGATGGCGCACGCGACCGGCCCTTCGTCGATCTCCATGTAACCGGCGGGCAGCGCCCAGTAGCCCTTCTTCGGATCGACCGAACGCTGCACCAGCAACACCGCACCAGCGCGCTCGATCAGCGCGCCCGTGGCGACCTTCGGCTCGCGGAAAAAGACAAAGTCGCACTCCGGGCAGACGCGACGCATCCGCGCGAACATGAATCGATCGACGAGGGCGTGCCCGCAGCGCGGACAGTAATTTATCGCAACGGTTGAATCGGGCATAGAAAAGAAACCCGGTCTCCCCAGGAAACCGGGTTTCTCTCTACCTCATCCTAGTGAATCCGTAAGCGCACGATCAGCGTGGCTGCCGCTAGCACGACTGTGATTCCCGCCAGCCCGAACACGGCAACGCGCAGCGCGTCGATCTGTTGAGCGGTGGTGACGGTATTCGTCGTTGTCACGGCGGGTCCCGGCTCGGGAGTCGGCTCGACTGCGTTGCGCGCTTGCCCGACATCGGCGAGCGCTTGTTCAGTCACCACAGTCGTTGCCTCAGCCGCTGCCGCCGGAGCCGGGGCCGGCGTGGCGGTTACAGCCGTAGTGCTTTCGAGCGCGAGTGCCGTCGGGGCGCCCGTCGCTGTTGGCGTTGCGGCCGGCGCAGCCACGCCAAATGGTTCGGGCGTTGGCACTTCGGTCACCTGCGCTTCCGTCAATCTCGCACTCACCACCGTTTCCGCCGCAGGCATCGCCGGGACCAGCCGGGATGCCGTCGCCAGATCGCCGACGAGCGCGAAGGCGAACAACGCCATGGCCGCGACGGTTGCTAATCTCATCGCCGGATAGAGACGCAGGGTGAGGCTCGGCTTGCGCGCCATCGAACGCGGCAGCGCGAACGAGCGCGGCGCTTTCACCGCCGGCAGCCTGCGAGTCATCCGTACTGCCGTTTTCAGGATTTCGAATTTCTCGCGCGCGTCAGGATGTGCAGCCAGATACCGCTCGAGGAACTCCCGCTCCCCGGCGGTCACCTGTCCATCGATGTAGGGCGAGAACAACTCCTCGGCCCGCTGTTCATCCGTCAACTTCTTACCGAAGAATCTCATCCCAATACCTTTCACGGTTCCGAACCCGGGCTTCGATCCGACCGCAGACCGCGCAGAGTATACACTGCTCCTCAATCCCTCCGCGTTCTCGGCGTTCTCAGCGGTGAATCCCAGCCCCTTTCAAGTTATCTCAGCCAGATGAGCACTACTGTACTTCCTGCTCGGCTTTAAGACGCGATATACCTGGTAGAAGTTCCCCGCTGGCCATCAGGTAGTCGCGCAGCTTGGCGCGTGCGCGGCTGAGACGTGATTTGACCGTGCCCAGATTGGCCCCTGTGATTGTAGCGATCTCTTCGTAACTCATGCCCTGTACGTCGGACAGTACCAGGGTCACGCGCTGATCGGGAGGCAGCGTCTCGATGCCAGCCTGGATAACATCGGCCAGCTCGCGCTGCTCGGCGCGGTCTTCCGGGGTTGCCTGACCGTCGGGGATGTCGTACTCGATCTCGGTGTCGCTGTCGTCCACCAGTCCTTCGAGCGACATGGCCGGCCGCCGCTTGCGACGGCGTAACTCGTCGTAGCAGGCGTTGGTGACGATGCGGTAGATCCACGACTTGAACGATTCGCCTCGGAACGCAGCCATGTGCTTGTAGGCGGAGATGAACGCTTCTTGCGCGGCGTCCGCTGCCGCAGCCTCATCGCCCATGATACGATAGGCCAGGTTGTATACTTGGTGCTGGTAAGCCACCACCAGCGTATTGAAGGCGTCGAGATCGCCTCGCCGCGCGGATTCGATGAGAGCCGGCTCGTTCATCGTAGCCGATTGTAGCATGAACGAAGCAAAAGTCGAAGCCAGGTGTTCCAACTACTTTAGTAGCGGAGTTGTGTGACCAATTGCGGATAGCCTCAAACCGATCCGATCGTGTAGGGTTAGGAATGGCGTAGATAAGCAACGCACATAGGAGGGGCATGAAAAAGTCGCTACTGTTAACGATCGTCTCGATAGTATGTGTTGTTGCCTTTCTGTTGTCCGGTGTGGTTGCCGGGCAATCGCGCGTGTCGACCGGCAAGAGCGAGTTGGCAGCGGAGCAACCGGCGGACGGCTCGACGGTCTATCTGCCGATGATCTTGAGCCAGCGGACCTTGCGTCGCGTCAACGCGCCATATTTCAACGTGCCCGATATCGCCGAGAGCAAGTTCCCTGAAACGGCTATTTTCTGGTTTGGGCGGGTGTCGTCGATCGAGAATTACGCCGACGTGCGTATCGGCTACAACAACACCGAGCTGTACGTGTATCTGGCCGCGTTCGATCGACGGCTGTGGTACGATACCACGCCCTCGCCGAATGACATGACTCGGTGGGATGCGGTCACTCTCTTGTTGAACATGGATGGCGCGACGGGCGGCGCGCCTGGGGCAAACGCATATCGCTTCATTGCTCAGCTGAATTGGTGGGAGCCACGCACAGCCTATCAGGCCGCCTTTCGGGGCAACGGTTCTGGTTGGCTGACGGCGAGCGTGCCACTGACGACTACGGCGGGCTGGCGCGGTAATGCGCCGCTGGATGGCGTTGACGATCGTGGCTGGGCGGCGGGGTTTCACGTTCCGTTCACCAGTCTGGGCCTATCCGGCCCGCCGTCGCAGGGTAGCATTTGGGGCATAGGGGTGGTGCTGCACGATCGAGATGATGCCGCCGGAACACCGATCGCGGACAAGTCCTGGCCCGAGACGCTGAGCGTAGACAGTCCAGGCACCTGGGGACAATTGGTCTTCGGGTTGCCGACGTATGCCACGCCGCCGGTTGCCTCGCGTACCACCACCACCATTCGCCACAAGTTGAACGGCGCTACCGTGACCGATGCGGCGGTCGGAGGCACCACCGGCAATCTCTGTCCTGGAGATTCCAATTACATCTGGAATGTGTGGGGAGAGGATAACTTCGGCGGCTCGGCTGACTTCAACCTCCAGAATCAGGCCGATGTAGCCGATTGGCCTTGCTTTGCCAAATACTACGTCACCTTTCCCCTGGATGCCATTCCTCCAGGCAAGGTGATCGTTTCGGCGACACTGACGTTGCACCAATACGGCGGATCGGGCGAGCCAGGCGAGGCCCAGCCGTCGCTCATTCAGGTCTTCACCATCGCCGAGGGGTGGAATGAGTCGAGTCTGACGTGGAACAATGCGCCGTTGGCCCTGGAGAATGTCAGCCGGGCCTGGGTCGATCCCATGAGCGTTCCACTCGTGTGGCCGGGCGTTCCCTGGACCTGGGATGTGAGTCGCGCCGTGGCGCAGGCGTATGCGAATAACGAGCAGCAATTGCGCCTGGCTCTTTACGAAGCCGACGGCGCTTATCACAGTGGCAAGTATTTTGTGGCATCCGATACCGGGGATTGGAATGACGCGGGACGCCCGACCCTGCGAGTGACGTGGGGCAATCCTTGAGCCAGGATGGAAAGGGCTCTATCGACTCTGGCGGGAATTGAACCGCAAAGAACGCAAAGGACGCCAAGATTTTCCGATGCTTTGCGCTCGCCTGCCCCGCACGCTGTTGGCGGGGTTGCGCCCTTTGCGGTGAGGCTTTCCCCGGCCAACCCGGTAGAGCCATGGAAAGTAAACCGGGCAGATGCGTCAGGCGTTCTTCGCCGTTTCCGCCAGTTTGGCGAACGCGGCGGCATCACGCACGGCCATATCGGCCAGCACTTTGCGATCGAGCGTGACGCCGGCCTTCTTCAGCCCGGCCATCAGGCGGCTGTAGGACAGGCCGTTCGATCGCGCGGCGGCGTTAATGCGCGTAATCCATAACTGGCGGAACTGGCGCTTGCGCTGGCGTCGATCGCGGAACGCATAGTACAGCGAGTGCAGCATCGCTTCGTGGGCTTTTCGCCACAATCGACGGCGCGCACCGCGCTGGCCTTTGGTGAGTTGCTTGACTTTGTTGTGACGCCGGCGCAGGTTGGGGCCGGCTTTTGCGCGTGGCATATCGGGTCACCTTCTTCGTCAGGATTTCCCTCGGCCAGCCGATGGCGGCCTGCGGGGAGGTGACGCCCTTTTTCTCCTATCCACCGCTGCTAAGAGCCTGTCTGAAAACCTCAAAGTACGGTGCTCTGTCCACCGCGTCCTCGCGGTGGACGCCCGCGAGACGCGGGCTTCGAGCAACTTTTCAGACAGGTTCCAAGTGTGAATAGACCCTGGGGGACGTCAATTACTTCGAATCGAGGTATGGGGCCAGGCGCTTCACGCGCCGGCGCAGGCCTCGGGGCGTAAGGGTGACGGGCTTGTCGGTGGTGCTGACGGTGCGCGGCGCTTTATTGCGGCGCAGATGCTTGCCCAGTCGCATCCGGCGCAGCTTGCCGCCGCCGCTCAGGCGGAAGCGCTTGGCTGTAGCTTTATGAGACTTGATTTTGGGCACGGCTGACTTCCTCTTTCTCTTTGCTCGGCTCTTTACTGGCCTTCGGCTTGTGGGGCGCAGGAGCCAGCACCATCAGCATAGTACGTCCATCCATGTTCGGCTGCACTTCCACGGTGGCGATGTCGCTCAACTCTTGGGCGATCTCCGCCAGGTCTTGCAGCGCCACTTCGGGATGCGTGATCTCCCGCCCCCGGAAACGAATGCGCACCTTGACCTTCATGCCCTGCAGGAGCCATTTGCGAGCGTCGCGCACTTTGAACCCGCGATGGTGCAGGTCGGTCTTGGGGCGCAGTCGAATCTCTTTGACTTCGATGATCTTCTGTGCTTTTTTCGCTTCGCGTTCTTTCTTCTGCTGCTCGTACAGGTACTTCCCGTAGTCCATGATCCGGCATACGGGTGGGTCGGCCTGCGGCGAGACTTCGACCAAGTCGCGTTGCGCTTCGCGTGCCAGTCGCAGCGCTTCCTGTATCGCTAAGACGCCCAGGTTCTGGCCTTGCGCATCGATTACCCGGACTTCGCGAATGCGAATCTGCTCGTTGATTCGGAGCTCTCTGCTACTAATAGCACTCCCTCACTTGCGAGATAGACATCGAAATATCTTCGGTTCGGGGCGAGATGATAACATACTCAAAGGCATTCGTCAACCGATGCAGTCGAAAAATCCTCCCGCAGGCTCGCAGCCTGCGGGAGATTCGCGTCATTGCATGCTCTCGATCGCCTCGCGCGCCAGGGCGATGAATTCCTCGATGGACTTGGCTTTCAGGTCTTCGCCCGATCGCAAGCGGACGGCGACCGCGTTCGCCGCCTGCTCCTTGTCGCCGACGACGAGCATGTAGGGGATCTTCTGCAACTGCGCGTTGCGAATCTTGGCCTGCATGCGCTCGCCCGATGCATCGACCTCGACCCGGATGCCCGCGTCCCTCAGCTTCTTCTCCACCGCGCGCGCGTAGGCGAGATGCCGATCGGCGATTGGAACGATCTGCGCCTGCACCGGGCTGAGCCATACCGGGAACGCGCCCGCGAAGTGCTCGATCAGCACGCCCAGGAAGCGCTCTGTCGATCCCGTTACCGCGCGGTGCAGCACGACCGGCGTGTGCGGCTGGCCGTCCTCGCCGATGTATTCCAGTCCCAGTCGCGCCGGCTGGATGAAATCGACCTGGATCGTGGAGAGTTGCCACTCCCGGCCCAGGACGTCCTTCGCCAGGAAGTCGGCCTTTGGGCCATAGAAGGCGGCTTCGCCTTCGACGGCTTCGTACGCGACGTTGTTCGCATCGAGCGCAGACTTCAGCGCCGCCGTGGCCCTGATCCATTTCTCGTCGTCCTGCACATACTTGCCTTCCGATCCACGCAGCGATAGGCGCACACTGTAATCCTTGAACCGGTAGGTGTTCAGCACCTCGCGGATCAGGTTCAGCGCCAACGCGAACTCCGACTCGATCTGGTCGGGCGTGCAGAAGATGTGGCAGTCGTCCTGCGTCAGCGACCGGACGCGCGTCAGGCCGGCCAGTTCGCCGCGCTTTTCGTAGCGGTACAGCGTGGCGAACTCGGCGAAGCGCAGCGGCAGATCGCGGTATGAGTGAAGGCCCATCTCTTTATACAGCGTCATGTGGCTGGGGCAGTTCATCGGCTTCAGGCGGAGCGTGATCTCTTCGTCGACCATCGGCGGGAACATCACGTCGCGGTAGTTATCGTAGTGCCCGGAGCGCCTATACAGGTCTTCCTTGACCATGTGCCCCGTCCATACGTGTTGATAGCCGTAGCGCGTCTGCGTGTCGCGGACGTACTTCTCCATCAAGTAGCGCAGGATTTCGCCTTTCGGCGTGAACAGTGGCAGGCCGGGGCCGATGTCGTCGGAGAAGTAGAACAGGCCCAGCTCCTTCCCGAGCTTGCGATGATCGCGCTTCTTGGCCTCTTCGGTCTGGTACAGATAAGCTTCGAGTTGCTCCGGCGTCTCCCAGGCCGTGCCGTAAATGCGCTGGAGTTGTTTGTTCTTCTCGTCGCCGCGCCAGTAGGCCCCCGCCACGTTCAGCAACTTGATCGCGCCCGGGTTGACCCTGCTGGTGCTCTCGACGTGCGGCCCCCGGCACAAATCGACGAACGGGCCGTCGACGTAGAACGAGATAGCCGGCTTCTCTTTCAACGGATTGCCATACTCGTCGAAGCCGCCCTTTTCCAGCCCGTCGATCAGTTCCAATTTGTAAGGTTGATCGGCGAACTGGGCACGCGCCTCGCCGGCGCTCACCTCTTTGCGCACGAATGGGCGATTCTCGGCGATGATCTCGCGCATACGCTTCTCGATCGCGTCCAGGTCTTCCGGCGTCAGGCTGCGCGGAAGATCGAAGTCGTAGTAGAAACCGTTCTCGATCGGCGGGCCGATGGCGATTTTCGCCTCGGCGGGGAACATCTCCATCACCGCCTGCGCCATGATGTGTGCAGCGGAGTGACGAATCTTGTACAGGTTGGAATCTTCGTAACGCTCAGCCATAGCACACTCCTTTATTCATCCACGAAGAGCACGAAGGGGCACAAAGATAAATCTTGGTGTTTCTTCGCACCTTTCGTGGATCACGCAATACATCGACCCGGCCACCATGCATCGTCGTCGCCGATCTGCGGCTCGCCGGGCTGTGCCGCGATGCAACAATCGATGTGCTGCCATTCTTCTTCGGTGCCGGGTGCAATCACCCATTCGATGTCGATACGGACTTGCGCTTCGGCCTCTATCGACATACCTCGCCTCCTGCATCAAACCAAAACGCCTCCTGTCGTATGGGACGAGAGGCGTTCTCGCGGTTCCACCCAATTTTGGCAACGGATGAAAGCGGATAAACGTATCCAGACCTGTCATCCGTTTATTCGATGCGCGAAGCATCCGTTGCCACACTCTGCGCTGTAACGGGCTGACCCGGAGCGACTTACTTGGAGTCTGCGTTCAGCCGCTCACTCGCGGAGGGTCTTCGCCGGTTTCGCTGCGATGAGGGTTTTCAGTTGGCGACCCTCACTCTCTGGCGCGCTCGTTCCGGTTACTCGTTCCGCTCGACGCATTTAGATATTTGGATGCACGCATTATATGAATCTAATACCGAATTGTCAATGCAGTTCCGACTGGTGATTGCACACATCTTGAATGCTCGCCGACCGCGTCCGCGCGGTCGGCCCGCGCGGACGCGGGCCTGGGGCACTTGTGGATAATCATCAGAGTTCCGATTCTCTTTGCGCGCTTTGCTTGTGCTATAATCTGACCCGTGTTTGGCTGTTTCACCAGTAAGTCCGTTTATGTCAAGGGAGCGTCTATGGCGACTAAGAATACCCGGGCTAAGAAGCCGTCGGCGAAGCATAAAACCACGGTTCAAGCGTCTGGTAGTGCAAAGCCCGGCCCCCGTCCACTGGCTCGACATCTCCAAATCGACGTGAAGTTCGTGACCGACTTTCTGGTCAGTCTGTTGAAGATCCCCAGCCCGACCGGCTACTGTGAGGATGCGATCAACTACGTCCGCGACGTGATGGGCGACCTGCGCCTGGATACGCGCCTGAACAATAAGGGCGCGCTCGTCGCGTCGTGGAGGGGCAAGGCGTCGAATCGGCCCCGCGCGATGACGGCGCACGTCGACACGCTCGGCGCGATGGTGAAGGACATTGATTCGTCCGGGCGGCTGATGCTGTCGAAGATCGGCGGGGTGTCCTGGACATCGGTGGAAACTGAAGGCTGTACCGTGATCAGCGCCAGTGGCAAGCGCTTCCGTGGCAGCATCATGCCGCGCTATGCGTCTGTCCATATCCACGGACGCGAGGCGGTCGACAATCTGAAGCGTGACGATGAGAACGTCTGGGTGCGGTTGGATGCGCGCACTGCGTCGGCGGAGGAGACCCGCAGGTTCGGTGTGGCGGTGGGCGACTTTGTGATGTTCGATCCGCGTGTCGAGGTGACCGACACCGGTTTCATTCGCTCGCGCCACCTGGACGACAAGGCGGGCGTGGCGTGCGTCGTCGGCGCGGTCAAGGCATTGCTCGATGCGGGCCAGCAGCCCAGCCAGCGGTTGACGATCCTGATCAGCAATTACGAAGAAGCCGGGCATGGCGCGGCAACCGGCATTCCGCCGGACGTGAAGGAACTGCTCGTGGTGGATATGGCTGCCGTCGGGCCGGGCCAGAACAGCGACGAGTTCTCGACGGGCATTTGCGTCAAGGATTCGGGTGGGCCATACCACATCGAGATGCGGCGCAAGCTGGTGTCGCTGGCCGAGAACGCCGGCGTGCCCTACAAAGTCGATATTTATCCCTTCTACGGATCGGATGGCGAGGCCGCCTGGCGGGCGGGGGCGGATATGATGATTGGACTGGTCGGCCCCGGCATCGAGGCCAGCCATTCCTACGAGCGCACGCACAAGGATTCGCTGGTGGCGACGGCGCAGTTGCTGGCGGAGTTTATGCTGGCGTGAGCCGTGATGCGGCGCGTGGGCTGGAGCAGCATGGAACACAAACAGCCGGTATAAGCACCGGCTGTTTGCATCATAAGGATAAATGGATTAGACCATTCCACCGGGGCGCTGTGGTGGTATCGATCAGAATGGGGGTAAGGTTAGCGCCTCGGTGGTTACAGCATCGAGCAGTCCCCTGGCCACGGTGTAAATCTCAATATGAGGGCTGCTCGTGGCTGCCGCTCTGATTGCCGCCTGATGCGGCATGTGTTAATGAATGGTACGACTCGTCGCCAGGATGGGCGCGTCGCCCTCAATCGGGTTGGCAAAGGCAATCGGGATGCGCGCCGATTTCGGATCGGTCATCAATCCCAAGATTACATCCGAGCATTCCGAGGGTGGGGCTTGGCGGTCGAGCACGATCAGGTCGATGCGCATGTGTCGCGCGTAGAAGATCGCATCAGCCCCAGCGCTCACCGATTGCGGCTGATAGCCCTCGGCACGCAGCCAACGTTCCAGTAAAATGCGGGCTTTCCGATCGGGGTGCACAACCAACGCCTGCTTCAACATAACGCTCCTCGTCACCTTTACTGCGATGAGTATAGCCCTGTGGCTCGGCGCGTGTGTTTGGGAAGGGCGGTGATTGGGTTGGAGATGCGTTGTGCCGGTCAGGGATTGTCGCGGATGAATTGCACTGAATCGAGATTGCCCCAGGTTTGAGGTGCGGTGCGTCAGTGAATCAGTGAATGAACTAGCCAGCCAAGCAGCGCACCGACAGTCGTTCCCAATAAGTTGACCACGTCGTTGTTCATCCACGTCCATCCGCGCAGGTGTCGATTCGGCGTCCCGTCGCGATCGAAGGGTTTCTCCGTCTCTTGTCCGCGTTTTTCTGAGTAGTAAATGCCTTGCACTGTCGCTCCAAGCAGGCTGTCGAGGAGTGAACCGGCCAGTCCGGCGAATGCGCCAATTGGCAACAGTCGCCAGTCGGCGCGAAACAGCGCGGCCAGCCCGCCGATGAGCGCCGCGCCGGCTAAAGCCGCGCCGGTTCCAAACCCAGTCACACCGCCCGATGTGCCCGGTGCGACTTCGCGGCCCGTCGTGATCAAGCGCGGCTTCTGTTGGGCGAGGATGCCCAACTCGGTTGCCCACGTGTCGGCATTCGCCTCGGCCAGCGCGCCGACGAAAGTCGCAAATAGCAGCGGCGACTCGCCGCCTAAACCGGATAGCGCCGCGATCGCCGTCGCCACACCGCCGTTGGCTAATGCCTGACCCAGATCGCGCGGGCCGCCTTTGGCGAAGGCTTCGGCGGCTTCGGCTTTGGCGCTCTCTTTGTACCGCGTGAGCAGCGATGACGGCACGAAGAACGCGATGAGCAGGAGTCCCCAGTCCAGCCCACCGAACCCAAAGATCGATGTGCCCGTGATCAGCGCGCCTAGCCAGCCTGATCCCGTTAGCGCCCCGCGCCGATAGCCGGCGTAGCCGATCAGCGTGCTGAGGGCGAGGCCGAGAAGAAGGCGAGGCAGCGTATCCACAAGGCGTATTCTCCCAGCCGACTGTTTTAGCCTTCGTCGTTTGTCTTTCGTCCTTCGTCCGATACGGATAGGGCACACTGAACGATCCGGTCTGCAACGAGGCGCACCGCCGCGTCCGGCACGCCGTCGACGGCTTTCGATTGCAGCCGCAGGTCGATCGGATCGTTGACGTAGTCCACGCTGACAAACTGGTCGTCGCTGGCGCGCTGCGCGATCTCGGTCGAGAAAAGGTCGAGCCGGCACACGCCCGCGATGGCCTGCGCGATGTCGCGCAGTTGCGACAGGTTGAAGCGCGCTTCTTCCGCAGCGGTCGGTGGTCGATACACGTGGGTCTGCACGTTCCACCAGAACGGCAGGGTTTCGCCCAGTGCGTACAGCACGCGGAACCACGCCGGCCCGGAGTCGGTCTGTCGCGGAGTGACGCGGGCTTGAATCAAATACTTGTCGGTGGGGAATTCTTGTCGAATCTGCTGAATCTGCGCCCACGTCGTCAGGCCGCGTTTGACGCCGGTGCCGCCGCCGCCGTGTGCTGGTTTCACGATGAATTTCTCGCCGAGGGGCGTGAGATCGGGCGGGGACGGATCGGGCTGCTCGCTGAACGGCGGCAATGCGATCGTGTAGGGCGTGTGCAGGCCGGCGGCGATGAACTCCAGGTGCATCGTCGCTTTGTCCCACGCGCGCAGCGCCAGCGGTCGATCGTTGAGGATGCGCGTGCTGCTGCGGCACGCATCGACCAACGGGTAAAATGCTTCATCCACGTCCCAGGCGCGGTCGAGCAAGACGCCCAGCGTGAGGTCGCCCGCACGCAATTGTTCGATCGTCGTGCCTAATGTTTGTGGAGTGACTTGCAGCAGGGATGCGTTTCGTGCGCAGCAGATCGTGTTCAGCACCGACACGAAGCCGGCGTCGTACTCCCAGTTCCAGGCGATGGCGAGGTCAAAGGCTTGTGGCATGGCAAGAGTGAGTGTACCATAAGTTATCGATTAACCGCGAAGACGCAAAGGCCGCGAAGATTTGGAACCACGGATTTCACGGATGTCACAGATGAAAAATCAAAACGCTCCGTGTCATCCGTGGTTAGCTTTTTGGTTGCGGCGGGAGACCGCGCTATGGACAGATCGATATTCGCCCATAAGTTGATCCGCTGGTTCGACTCGAATGCCCGTGATCTGCCGTGGCGGCGGAATCGCGCGCCGTACCGCGTCTGGTTGAGCGAGATGATGCTGCAGCAAACGCAGGTCGATACCGTGGTCCCCTATTTCAAGCGCTTCACGGCGCGGTTCCCGAATCTCAAGTCTCTAGCCGACGCGCCACTCGACGAAGTTCTGAAGTTGTGGGAAGGCTTGGGTTACTACGCTCGCGCGCGCAACTTGCACCGCGCGGCGCAAATCGTCAGCCGCGAGTTGAAAGGACGATTTCCTAAAACGGTTGAAGGTCTGATGCGACTGCCGGGCGTGGGACGCTATACTGCCGGCGCGATCGCCAGCCTGGCCTTCGGCGTCGATGCGCCGGTGCTCGACGGCAACGTGAGCCGCGTGCTGTGCCGCCTCTTCGCTATCCGGCGCGACCCGCGCGAATCGAAGACGCGCGCCGCGTTGTGGTCGTTAGCCGAGTCGCTGCTGCCGGAGGGTCGCGCCGGGAGGTTCAACGAGGCTTTGATGGAGCTCGGCGCGACGGTGTGCACGCCGCGTGCGCCCAGGTGCGATGTCTGCCCGCTCGCCTCCATGTGCGAAGCGCGCCGGCGCGGCCTCGAGTCGCGGTTGCCCGTCAGGCACGCAAAGAAGACGCTGCCGCACTACGATGTCACGGCGGCGGTCATTCGCAGGAATGGCCGCGTGCTGATCGCGCAACGCCCCTACGAGGGCATGCTCGGCGGATTGTGGGAGTTCCCCGGCGGCAAGCGCGAAGCCGGCGAGTCGCTGGAGGAATGCCTGAAGCGGGAGATTCGAGAAGAGCTGCGCTTGGAGATTGCGGTCGGCGATCGGATCGTGATAGTGCAGCACGCTTACACTCACTTTCGGATCACGCTGCACGCCTTTGAGTGCCGGGCCGTATCGGGTAAGCCGAAGCCGATCGGTGTGGCCGATTTCAAGTGGGTGCGGATGAGCGAGCTAGATCGGTATGCGTTCGCGGTGACGGATCGGAAGATCATCCAAAGGATGAAGGCGGAGGGCTGAAGGATGAAGATCAACATTGCGAGAAGCCCCTTCGGATCGATTGGCCCCATTCTGAAATGCACCGTGTTGCCCCCGTGGGCCAGGCTCCTGGCCGACCTCAACGCGAGGGCCGTATTAGAGTTTCGCTAAAGCCCTTGACAACTCCTAAAATCCTGTGGTAATATGCGGGCGCTTAGCACTCTCGCCAAGAGAGTGCTAAGCGATTGTCTTGTACCGACCCCGCTGAATCGGTCGTAGAATCGCAATCCACAATCAGAAATCCCATAGGAGGTCTGAAGCATGGCCAGCAAGTTGAAGATGAACCTGAAGCCACTGGGCGATCGTGTGGTCGTTGAACCCCTCGAGAAAGAGGAGAAGACGGCCAGCGGTATCATCCTGCCCGAGACGGCTAAAGAGAAGCCGCAGGAAGGCGAGGTCTTGGCTGTCGGTCCTGGTCGAACCGATGACGACGGCAAGCGCATCCCGATGGATGTGAAGAAGGGCGACATCGTGCTCTTCGCCAAGTACGCCGGCACCGAAGTCAAGATCGAGGACAAGAAAATCCTCATCCTCAAAGAAACCGACATCCTCGCGATTGTCGAGAAATAATCAAGGAGAGAGACCGATGGCGAAGCAACTGACGTTCAGTGAAGAAGCACGGCGATCGCTGAAGAACGGTGTCGATATTCTGGCCAATGCGGTCGCCACGACACTTGGCCCCAAGGGCCGCAACGTTGCACTCGACAAGAAATTCGGCGCGCCGACCGTCACCCACGATGGCGTGACCGTCGCGAAGGAAATCGAGCTGAGTGACCCGTACGAGAATATGGGCGCGCAGCTTCTGAAGGAAGCCGCGACCAAGACGAATGACGTCGCCGGCGACGGCACTACCACCGCCACCGTCCTGGCCCAGGCCATCGTCAACGAGGGTCTGAAGATGGTCGCCGCCGGGGCCAACCCGATGCTGCTCAAACGCGGCATCGAGCAGGCCCGCGAGGCCGTCGTCGAGTCGATCAGGAAGATGTCGATCGATGTCAAGACCAGGGAAGACATCGCCCACATCGCCACGATCTCCGCCGCCGACGAGGAAATCGGCGAGCTCATCGCCGAAGTGATGGATAAGGTCGGCAAGGACGGCGTGATCACGGTCGAGGAGAGCAAGGGTCTAGCCTTCGAGACCGAGTACGTCGAAGGGATGCAGTTCGATCGCGGCTACATCAGCCCGTACTTCATCACCAACCCCGAGTCGATGGAAGCCGTTCTGGAGAATCCCTACATCCTGATCCACGACAAGAAGATTTCCGCCGCACAAGACATCGTGCCGGTGCTGGAGAAGATTATCCAGCGCGGCAAGCGCGAGCTGGTCGTCATTGCCGAGGACGTGGACGGCGAGGCGCTGGCGACGCTGGTGCTGAACAGGCTGCGCGGCGTGCTCAACGTGCTGGCCGTCAAAGCCCCCGGCTTCGGCGATCGCCGCAAGGCCATGCTGCAGGACATTGCCACCCTGACCGGCGGCACCGTCATCACCGAGGAGTTGGGCCGCAAGCTTGACACGGTCACGCTCGACGATCTGGGCCAGGCCACCAAGGTGACCGCCGACAAGGACAACACGACCATCATCGAGGGCAAGGGCACGCCCAAGGAGATCAAGGGCCGCATCGAGCAGATCAAGGTCGAGATCGAGAACACCACCTCGGACTATGACAAGGAGAAGCTGCAAGAACGCTTGGCGAAGCTGGCCGGCGGTGTGGCCATCATCCGCGTCGGTGCGGGCACAGAAGTTGAACTGAAAGAGAAGAAGCACCGCGTCGAGGATGCGCTGTCGGCGGCCCGCGCCGGCGTCGAAGAAGGCATGGTGCCCGGCGGCGAGGTCGCGCTGATCAACGCCATCCCGGCTCTGGACAAGATCAAGCCCGAGCTCGACGACGTGGCCACCGGCGTGCAAATCGTCCGCCGCGCGCTCGAAGAGCCGATGCGCCGGCTGGTGATCAATGCCGGCATGGACGGCGCGGTCGTCATCGACCAGGTGCGCCGACAGCAGAAGGAAGACAAGAACAAGAACATCGCCTTCAACGTGATCAGCGGCGAGTACGAGGACATGATCAAGTCCGGCATCATGGACCCGGCCAAGGTCACGCGCAGCGCGGTCGAGAACGCGACCAGCATCGCGGCGATGATCCTCACCACCGAGGCGCTCATCGCCGACAAACCTGAGAAGAAAGAAGGGCCGCAGATGCCACCGGGCGGCGGCATGGGCGACTTCTAGTCGGCTACCGAGTCACCGTTTCCCAAGTGACCGGCACTTCACAAGTGCCGGTCACTTTCGTTTGTCGATCCCCTCCTTTCACGGTATCATGCACGCGCCCAACTCCCATGAGCGCTCCCTCCCGCCCTTCGACCGCTGTGTCGCGTGAACCCTCACCCTCTCACCCGCTTCCCCTTAAAAGGGAGAGAGGGCTGGGGGGAGAGGTCTTGATCGTCGCCGCCTTCATCGTCCTGGCCGTGGCGTACAGCGTCGTCAACCCGATGTACGAGTCCACCGACGAGCTGCATCACTTCCGCTTCGTTCAATATCTGATCGCCACCGGCCAATTGCCGGTGCAGAGCGCGGAAGGCGCGCGCATCCAGGCGCATCACCCGCCGCTGTACTACGCGCTCGCGGCGCTGGCCTCGGCGTGGATTCAGCCCAGTCGCGCGTGGGATTACGAGCCGGCGCAGAACCCGTTCTGGCAATATCGCGTGTTCGAAGTGAGCGCGGACAATAAGAACTTTTACTTTCATCTGCGCGACGAGGACTTCCCCTATCGCGGCACGATCCTGGCCTTTCACGTCGCCCGCTGGGTCAACGTCCTCTTCGGTGCGCTGACCGTGTGGCTCACGTATCGAACCGCGCGTCGAGTGTTCCCCGACCGGCCCGCGTTGGCGTTGAGCGCGACCGCCGTCGTCGCGTTCAATCCGCAGTTCCTGTACATGAGCGGCGCGGTCAACAACGACGTCCTCGCCGGGACGATGGGCGCGGCACTGACGTATGCCTGCGTCGATTCGATCGGGCAGCCATTCACCGATCGGCGCGCGGCGTCGATCGGCTTGTTGTTCGGGCTGGCGCTGCTGGCGAAGTTCAACCTGTTGTTCATGCTGCCGGTGATCGAGTTGGCTCTCTGGCTCTCGACGCGACAGGCGGGATGGCGCCGCTTCGTGCGCGCGAATCTAATCGTGTTGGCGGTGGCCGGTGTCCTTGCCGGTTGGTGGTTCGCCCGCAATCAAATGCTGTACGGCGAGATGACCGGCGTCGAGAAGATGAACTCGATCTGGGGCGGGCGCGATCCGCTGCGCGATTCCTCGCTCGCCGTGCAGGAGATTCCGTACTCGTGGTCCACGCTGTGGGGACGGTTCGGCTACGGCCAGATTCCGATGCCGGATGCAGTCTATCAAATCGTGTTGGGTGTGTGCGCGTTAGCGTTGGTTGGATGGTGTGTGGGTTGGTTGCGGCGCAGGCGTCACGCTGACTTCACCCGGCGTGCGCAGTTGAGCATCCTCGCCGCAATGGTTATCGTGTTCGCAGGCGCGGTGTTCGGCTACATGACGATCAGCACCGCCGGGCCAAACGGACGCTTTTTCTTTCCGGCCTGGCCGGCATTGGGAATCGTCATCGCGGTTGGACTGCACGAGTGGCTTCGAGCGCGCGAGCGTATGGTGGCCCTGGCGTTGAGCGGGTCGATGCTGGCTTTCGCGTTGTACGGCTTGCTGGGTATCCTCGCGCCGGCTTACGCTCGACCGCAACCGTTGAGCGACGCGCAAATTGCCGCGATTCCGCATCGAGCGGACGTGGCCTTCGGCGATGCGATTCGGATGGTCGGGTACGCTGTGGATGTGTCGACTGTGCAGGTTGGTGGAAAAGTGACGGTCAGTGTGTACTGGCAGGCGCTGAAGCCGGTCGGTCGATCGTATGTGGTCTTCGTTCACCTCATCGATAACGACGGTGTGATCGAAGCGCAGCGCGACACCTATCCCGGCCTGGGCAATTATCCGACGCTGCTCTGGCTCCCTGGCGAGGTGTTCGTCGATCACTACACGATCGATATTCCCGAAACGGCGTATGCGCCGCTGGAGACGACGGCGCGCGTCGGGTTGTATGAGCGAGGCGGGCCGCGCCTGCTTGTGTCGAACGGCGACGACGGTGTGACGATCGGCCATGTGTCGATTGCGGCGCGAGGCGGCGAGTTCCCCAACGCCACCGACCTGAATTTCGATGACAAGATCGCGCTGCTGGGTTACACGCTCGATCGGCGCAGCGCCCGGCCCGGCGAGTCGATCCGGCTCACCACGTACTGGAAGTCGATCGGCCCGACCGATTTCGATTATCGCATCTTCGCGCACGTCGCCGCGCCGGATGATCCCGCGACGATCTGGGCGCGCACGCCGGGCGATCCGGTGAATGGAACCCGGCCCTTGTCGAGTTGGGCGGCGGGCGAGGTCGTGATTGACGAGCGAGTGTTGACGCTCGATCCCCACACGCCGCCGGGCGTTTACGACGTGGAGGTCGGCTGGTATGGCAGGCCGTCGTCGAAGCGATTAGAGATTTTGGCCGAAGACGGGCACGGCATCGGGACGTATGTCACGCTGACGCGCGTGCGAGTGACGGCTCCTTAACCACCAAGACACAACCCCCTGAAGGGGGCAAGCGACACCGAGTTGTGTTTGTGTTCTGATGGTTATAGCGCCTGTCCTTGAGATTTCCGAACCAATTTATCTTCGTGACTTGGTGTCTTGGTGGTTAGCAATCAACTCCAGCATCACACGATCTTAGTCGAGCGACGACCTCGTTGGCCGGGGCGACGGGCGGAAACGATAGCGTTGCTGGCGATTCTGTTCGTGGCCGCCGCGTTCCGGCTGTATCGTCTCGACGACATCCCGCCCGGCTTCACGCACGACGAGGCCGATCACGCTGCGGACGCCGTCGCCATACTCAACGGCGCGCGGCCGATTTACGAAACGGTGGGCTATGGCCG
>DATBWU010000186.1:0-6177 GCA_036514635.1 Anaerolineae bacterium
AAGAGTGTGCTTCGCGCACAGCGTCGATTGATGCAAAGAAGGGGCAGCGAACCAAGCCTGGAGGACATCGCGGTGGAGGTAGGGCTGCTCACACCCGAGGACTTGGCGTCGATTCGGAGCGCGCGGGCAGCCGGTCAGCCGCTAGATCCATCACTCAGCCACAGGCTGCTGAGTGCGACGAGAAATGTGCGCCGCATCATTCGCATGAGTCAGGAACCGGTGTCACTGGAAGCACCGCTCGACACTGAGGCAAACACCGTGCTCGGCGACGTGATCGCGGACGACGCTGCGGATGGACCAATGGATGTTGTATCGAAGCGCGTGCTCAAGGAGCAGCTACGCGGCAGCATGGATTCGCTGTCCGAACCGGAGCGTGAAGTCATAGTTCTGCGCTTCGGTCTGCGCAACGGCGAGGAACACGCACACGAGGAAATCGCTGAGCGCTTCGGCGTGGGCAGAACGCGCATCCGCCAGATCGAAGATGACGCGCTGCGCAAACTACGCAATCCGCAACGGAGCGGCCCGCTCCGTGATTTCCTGGAATGAACAGATGTGGTTGCAGAGTCACGCGACGAATTCCCATGTCTGCAAGTGTTCTCTGAAAACAAGCCGCTGGTCTATTGCCAGCAAGATGGTATAGACGAGCGCCTCGTAGGTCTCACCGTGTCGCAGCAATTCCGAGAGGCATCCTTGTGAAGTCAGCGCGCTTCGCGCCAGCGTCGATCGGGCGCTTGTTGGATCCGGCGTGATCGCGATCTGCGCCACAGCCTCCGCAGCCGTGATGCGCTGTGATTTCACCAGCCCCCTACCCTGAACGATGTCCGCCTTCGCGTGAAGCGCTCGCCGCAACCACGCCGCGATCCGGATCAGCCTCTCACCCGGATTGAGATCGCGCAGGCCATCGATCAAGCCAAAGATCACTCGGCTATCTGCCAGCCAATCCCCTTCGGCTGTACCACGCGACTCAACGCCCAGGTCTTCGAGAAGAGCAGCCAAGTCCTGGGCGTACAAGTCAATGGTATCGGGCGAAAGGACTTCCTCCAGCCGGCCATCGAAGCCGGACAGGCCAGCATCGCCCCCTAATCGTTTGGCCCTGTGCTGAACAGCCTGTCGCAACCGGTTCGACTCGATGCGCGCCAGGTCTTTCAGTGCCGCCACCATACGTGCCCGCACCTCGGTTACAGCTGATGTCTCGAAACCGGTGAACTCCGCCACGAGATCAGCTATATCAAGGAGCGCCAGGTCGGTCGCGCCTCGAGATGCAGTCATCACCGCGTCGAAGAAGCGTCTGTTGCGATAGTCTTCACCCCGACGCGCCAACCGCGCCGCCGCCCACAGCATCGCCTGACGATGGCGCGTACTTATCGACAAGCGCAGTTGCTCATCAGCGACATACTCGGCAGCATAGAGATAGGCCAAGCCCGGTTGTGCGAAATGCCAGCGACCTTCAGCATTCAGCAACAGGCCGGCTCTCGCGCAGAAGTCGAGCCAGGCGCTTCCATCTCGCGTGATGCGCTCTGCCACGCTCCTGGCATCCTGGCCGGGGATTCCAAGCGGCTTCGCCGGGCCGGACAAGATGCCCAGTTGAATTGCCGCCAGTTCGCGAAGCAGACGATGGGCGTCGTCAATTCCTTCCGCCTGATCGGGCAGGCGTGTTTGTCGCAGCCGGTCATTCGCCCAACCAGTCACGATTTGCACGAGATGAGGCCGGGCAATATCTGTCGCGAAGCGCCTGGCGGCATGGAATGTCACGTCCAGGTTGTCTACAAGGCCCGCCTGCTTCAAGTCCATGATGAGAGCCATTGCCGGATCTGGCGATATGCCCATCTTCGCCAGCAGCGCAACGAGTGTCCGATCGGATAGTGTTGGAAGAAGCACGGTTATCGCCTTGGTGCGCTCTAGTGGCAGACACGGGCTGCGCTCGGCCACGACCAGGCGCTGGAAGTCTCGCAGTCTGTCGGTGATGTTGGCGATCTCACGTTCGAGTAATCGATTGCTATCATCGGCCAGAATCACGAGCCGCCCGGTTCGTTCGGCTTCAGCCAATGCCTGCTCGAAATCATTGCGCGTTGACTCATCGCGATAGGCACGCCCAAAATCACCGTGCGTCGCGACGAAGCGCAGCAAGTCTATTTCGGATGCAAACGGCGCGTAGTCTGGAAGGCGGACATAGATCGGCACTGCCCCGGCCAATCGCAATTCATGAGCCGTGGCGTAGAGGAATGTTGTGAGGCCTCCCCCTACACTGCCTTGGACAAACGCGCGAGAAGAAGACAACACGGCACTGATGATCTCGCGCCATTCTTCAGGCATGAATGTCGGCGGGGGTGGGAGCGCCTGAGTAAGATACAGATCGATCGGATCCGGCCTCGTCGCTGCGGAAGCAGTCTCTTCGATGCGATGGCCCGGCTGGGAATCGAGAGTCTGAGTCGATCCGATTTCGGAGTCGGCTGCCGGTAATGGGATTGCGGCCGACTGTGCCATTGCGTGCGCCTGCCAACGCTCCAGATGCTCAACAAAAGCCTGTATCGCTTGATCGAGCTTCTCAGCCGCCCGGTTGGCTGCCAGGCCGTCCCGGTCGAACGCTTCCCAGAACGGCTTGTATTCCTCGGCTTCCAATAGCGCCTTCGCTTCTGCCTCACGACCAGGAACAAGCGCAGCCAGTTGCGTGGGATCACCCAATACCCGGCCCAGCATCCGGTACGTCAGGTGTTCGCCGTAGGCACGCAGTCCGGGCATCTTGCGAAAGTAGCGTCCCTTTAAGCAGAAGATCTTCACCCAGTCATCTTTGAAGTGTGCACGCAACGCCAGTCCCTGGCTCCATCTTTCAATCTGCCGTTCAAGCGCCATGCCAATCAGAAACTCGGCCGGGTATTCTGTTGCGTCTGGATTGGCGTCGATGTAGTCTTGAACGATCCACGATTGGAGAAACGGATCGTCTGCCAGGCTCCCCGGCTCTCCCAACTTCTCCAGGATCTTTCTAAGTCGCTTGGCATCCAGTGTGTCTTCTGCCATCTTGAGCATCTCCATACTGTCCGATAAACGCTCGCCGCGTCGGTATTATACCGGGTTCCGAATCCGGGTTCTTCGATGTACAATTGGACCATGCCAGACTGGATGACGGTCCCCGAAGCAGCCAGGTTGTCGCGCTACACGGCTTACCACATCCGTTACCTTCTGAACTCGGGCAAGTTGCGCGGTGAGAAGAAGGGGCGCGACTGGTGGGTCGACCGACAGGATTTGGCGCGGTATCTCGCAGAGATGAAGAAGCTGGGCACTAAGAAGCACAGCCCGACGCGAGGTTGACTCTCTAACATTAGAATGATATACTAACTCCGTAGATCGGGCGGCCAGAGTGCGGGAACACTCCAACCACCCTAACCCAACTCGCTGGATCAGCAGCGGGCCGGGCTGGCGTGATTATATCCCATCGGCCATCCCAGTGCCATTCATGGCGGCTTTCTGCTCTTCAGCAGAAGGCCGCTTTTTGTTTCGGTCGGGATTGGTGCGGTTTAGCCGGGGCAGTGGCTTCCACGATTCCAACCGGAAGAGATTCGGATGGCGTTCGGAATGCCTTCGGAGCCGTCCGAATGGAAGTCATCCTATGTTTCTGATAAACGAGAGCGCCACGAGCGCGGATGAGCCAGGTAACCACACTTTACTGGAGAACGTTCACCATGCCGAAAGGGAAACTATTGTCACGAGAAGCAAGGCTGCGAGCGAATGGACTGCTGGACATGTTGTACACGCCGGCCGAGATGGCCGACGAATTGGGCATCCAGCAGCGCGACGTTTACGAGAAGCTACTGCCCGCCGGGCTGCCACATCAAAGAGACGAGACTGGGCATCTCTGGCTACATGGGCCGGAGGTCGCTCACTGGGTGCGCACTTTGCGCGCCGGGCGACGACTGCTGGGTGACAACGAGGCATACTGTCTGAAATGCCGGGCAGTTGTGCGGTTGGTGCGGCCCAAGCGCGTCAAGCGGGGCAAGTTTACTTTGCTACAAGCACTCTGCCCGACCTGCGGCACAACAGTCAACCGAGGCGTGAAGGGCAAGAAACGATGATCGAGCGTGACAACTATCTCCTGGTGAAGGAGTATCTCGCGTATCAAGCCGAGGTGCTCCTGCGCGACCCGGAGACTGTCAACCGAAAGCGACTGTGGCTGCGCCACATTCTCCGCTGGGCTGACAACAAGCCTTTCCATGAAGCGCCCGGTGTTCGTCCGGTGTTCCCTCGATACCTGGCGACCGCCCAACGTGCCGAGAGCAGCGGCAAGGCACTCACGGCCGTGGGGGTCGAGCGCGGTTGCCAGGAAGCGCGTGCCTTCTTTGAGTGGATAGGCAGGACCTATCCGCGCCAACATCGGGCGATCACGCCGACATGGATTAGCACGCTTCAACCCCCGGCCATGCCGACCGAACCACCCAGGGAACACCAGGCGGTGACGCTCGAAGCCGTCAGGAGGTTGATGGTGGTGCGAAGTGAGCCGGGCGATTTGATGACCATGAGAGACAAAGCGGCGGCGGCGTTTCTGTTCCTGTCGGGGGCACGCGCCTCAGCCTTCTGCACGCTGACACTCGAATGCGTGAACATCGCGGGCCGGACTATCAAGCAATATCCAACGCTGGGCGTGCGAACCAAGAACCGGAAGGCCGCCGTGACACGGCTCCTGGAGATCCCCGACTTGCTTGACGTGGTCGCTGAGTGGGATGCCTTCGTCCGCGAGCAGCTGCCGGCCACGGCTCCCTGGTATCCCGTGATCGACATTTCGCTGGGGGAGCAACTGTTGACAGCAGACAAGCCGGGCCGCTTCAGAACCAACGGCTTGGGGAAGAATATCCGGGCACTGTTTGAGAAAGCGGGCCTGCCTCCGATGTCCCCGCATAAGTTCCGGCACGGCCACGCGGTCTATGGGCTGAAAGCGGCCAGGGAAATCAGCGACCTGAAAGCC
Source organism: Anaerolineae bacterium (assembly GCA_036514635.1). Taxonomy (GTDB): domain Bacteria; phylum Chloroflexota; class Anaerolineae; order Fen-1058; family Fen-1058; genus DASSFZ01. The sequence continues at coordinate 4,955 of DATBWU010000186.1, forward strand.
GTGTCGATGAATCTCATGCACAGCAGCATCGGCATCACCGATTCGATCTACGCCGTACTCAGTGAGAATGACATGCAAGAGCGTATCGCGCGCTTGGGTCAAGTCACTGGTTCAGCAGAGGTCAGTAAGGACAGAATCAAAGCGCTGTTGATCGAGCTCCTGTCGCAACTCGACACGCAGTCCGACCCCAGATGATGCTCCTCACAGAGCAACAGATCGGCCCGCCACGTGTCTGGTGGGCCGATCTGTTTCCGTACGTCTTGGCCCATTTTTCAGGCCCAAAAGTCGGGGTGGTGGGATTTGAACCCACGGCCCCTACAACCCCATTGTAGTGCGCTAGCCGGGCTGCGCTACACCCCGAACGTTCGGCGCGCATTATAACAGACGCGCATCCGCTTGACAAGCGTCGGCGTATGCTTTGACAGCGACCGTTTTCTCATTGATGCAAAAGTCACGCAGTTGAACCGCAAAGGACGCAAAGAGCGCAAAGAAATCTAGTTGAGAGGCGATCGCTCTACGCGCTTGACCGGCCTGGAGAAGTGTGTTATAGTCGGCCCCGTTAGTGAGCATGTAAATCCGGTTCGTCCGTGCCGTCCGGTCGTGTGACTGCGACGGCATTTGTTTTACCTCTCCTGACCCGACGTGTCCCCGCGGCCGTTCACCTCGGCAAAACCTGAGCCGCACCCAGGAGTATCATGAGTTTCAATCAATTCCAGCTCGACTCGCGCCTGCTGACAAACGTCCAGGCGATGGGGTTCGAGCAGCCGACCCCGATCCAGATCGCGACGATCCCTGCCGCCCTGAAGGGGCAGGATATCCTCGGCTCGGCCGAGACGGGCACCGGCAAGACGGCAGCCTACTTGCTGCCATTGCTCCAACGATTCCTCGCCGCGCCGGACCGCGCGCGTCAGCCGCGCGCCTTGATTCTCGTCCCCACGCGCGAGTTGGCGCTGCAGGTGTTCGACCAGGCGCAGTCGTTAGGCCGGCACACCGGCGTGCGCGCCGTGACGATTTACGGCGGTGTCGGATATGGGGACCAGGAGCAGGCGCTCAAACGTGGCGTCGACCTGGTCGTCGCCACGCCGGGCCGCCTGCTCGACCATGTCGAGCGCAAGACGATCGGCTTCGGCGCACTGCAGGTGTTGGTGCTGGACGAGGCGGACCGTATGCTCGACGTTGGCTTCCTGCCGGACATCCGCCGCATCGTGCGGCGGCTGCCGCCC
>DATBWU010000187.1:0-12039 GCA_036514635.1 Anaerolineae bacterium
GCCACACCTGCCACCGTCGCGCCGATCCAGCCCGCGCCGAATGAGCGCGCCAGCCGCAGCATGGCCCACCCGCCCAGGAGTAGGTGCAAGACGACGATCCATTTGAAGAACCACTCCAACGGCAGCACAATCGACAGCCAGTTGGGCGGATACCACAGCCCCGACACCGGATCGGCAGCGAACGGCGTCCCGCTGAGGATCGATGTGCGCCACAAGGGGAGCGCGCCGGTTTGGCGGATCGAGTCGCGGAGATAGGCGAAGGCAGGCCAATGCGTGATCGTCAGATCGCTGAACTGGCCGAGCGCCGGGTAAATCAGGCCATCGGATTGGAGGAGCGCGGGGGCAAGTAGTATCAATATCGTGCCGAGGATCACCAGCAGCGAAAGCAGTTCACTCTCACGTTTCGCACGTTCACGTATCACGTTATCGCTGAATGACTGATTGACTGATCACTGATTGACTGATCACCGACTGACTGATCACTGGCCGACTGATCACTGATTCACGGCGCGCGGTAGACCGCCACGTCACCGGCATTAAACACCGCCTGCCACGAGGACTCCGGCGTGCCCAGTTTTCGCTCACGCGGGCCGAAGAAGATGTAATCGACGCCATGCTCACGAATCACATCTGCCCGATCATTCTCTCCGGCGAAGAACTGTTCTACTTTCAACTTCATCGCATCGGCATCGACCGTCTCAAACGGATGGCCGTACAGCACGCGCACATCGGCCCACGCTGGAAGGAACAGGCCCGTCTCCGGCGCGGCCAGCACGACGGAGTCGTGCGGTGCGCTCTCGCGCAACCACTCGAAGGCCGCCGCCTCGTTCGCCGAGAAGAACAGGTGCACATCCGGCGCGTGCAGTGCAGCCGTCGAAGTGGCTATCAGCAGGAAGAGCGTCGTCGGCAGTGCGACGATGAACGCCAGGCGCGGCAACCACCTTCTCCACATCGCGGAGATGCGCGAGGAGACTGTTATCGTCGATAAAGTCATCGCCGCTAACACCACGATCGGGATGTGCAGCCCTAACGAGAATCGCCGCTGCAAAGGAAACGGCGCATACAGCAACAGCGCACTCGTCACCGCCCACGCCACCAGAAGCACATCGACATTCCTCCCGCGCTTCAAGGCCAGCCGCGCACCGGGGATCGCCAGCGCGCCCATCAACCCATAACCCGCAACGAACTCCAGAGGCGACGGCGACGGCGTGAAGTTCTGCGCCGACCAATCTTGCAAGGTCGGATCGTGCTGTGTCACCGCGTAAAAGTACACCATCAGCGGCGCGATGCACAATCCGGCTACCAGCGCGGCCCTCACCTGTCGCCGCAGATCAAGCCTGCACCCTACCCGCTTAACCAGCCAGCTAACCATCCAACTAACCATCATCGAAGCGTACACAACGATCGGCGCAAACGGCTGAAGAATCGCCAGCGCGAACGAAGCCGCTGCGGCGCGCAAAACTCGCCCATCCATCACCGCCATGAAAATGATCAGCATCAACGCCATCGATGCGGCGAAGTGCGCGTTCGCCAGAATGCTGAAGAACGTGTTCGATTCGGGAATCGTCACGTCGGTGGCATTGATGTCGAGCCAGCCCAGGCCCGACGTGAGCGCGACGAATCCCCACGCCCGCCGCCGATCGGCGACCGTATCGAACACACGCGCCATGACGGTATAGACGGTGAGCAACAATGCCCATCCACCAACAGCGCGCGCCAGGTGATATACTGTCACGAGCGATAGCCCGGTCAGGCGCGCGAAGTGACCCAGCGCGATGTGGTAAGTGAACAGGAAGGCATCGGCTTCGTCGCTCGCCGTGAACGGCAATCGGAACAGCCACCCGCCGTCGTAGCCCTGCCGCATCTTGGCGAGGTAACTCTGCCCGTCGAACGCATTGACCAGCGCGCCGCCGAAGCGCACGTCGGCCGGAGTGGTCATCGCGGCTATTCCAAACGGCAGGCAACTGAGCAGCACCACAGCGACGGCTGCCAGAGTGACCCAACGCCATTCAGGCGAATGTAGAATGCGGAATGTAGAACGCAGAATGGTCGGGCGCAAATCCGAACTCCGAAATCCGCAATCAACAATCCAAAATCGGCACGATTCTAGCACAATCGTCCGCTTGCATTCCAACCCAGCGCCGTTATACTATACCGAACTAAGCCTATGCGTCGCGCCGAACGTCTACTCGAACTCCAGAAGGTCGATCTGGCGCTAGAGGCTGCGCGCAAGCGCCTGCGCGAGATCGACGGGCTGCTCACCGAAAGCGACACGCTGCGCGTCGCACGCCAGGCCGATCAGCGCCTGCACGATCGGCTGGCGCAGCTGCGTGCGCGCTCGAAGGACCTCGACCTGCAATCGACTACACTCGACGACAAAATCAAATCGGTCGACGATCGCCTGTACAGCGGCGTGGTCAAGAATCCCAAAGAGCTGAGCGACTTGCAGAAAGACGCCGCCGCGCTGCGACGCCAGAAGTCCGGCCTCGACGATACGCTGCTGGAAGTGATTTACGACATCGAGCAGACCGAGCGCGAGTATCGGGCCGCGCACGCCGAATTGGAGCGCGTCGAGGCGGGGTGGCGCGGCGAGCAAGCGGCGCTCATCGACGAGCGCGCCGCGCTGAACGAACAGGTCGCCGCACGCGAGGCCGAGCGCCAAGCACAGCGGGCCAACATCGATTCGGCGGACCTGGCGATCTACGATCAGCTCCGCGCCAATAGGCGCGGGCAGGCCGTGGCCGTGCTGGAAGACAACGTGTGCAGCGCGTGCGGCGTGGAACCTTCGGCGAACAAGCGCGCGCACTTGATGCGTGACGACGCGCTGATCGCCTGCGGGAATTGCGAGCGAATCCTGCTCGCGGTGTGAGCGCATGACGTACATAGTGACCGGCCTGCTTCTGATGTTGGGCATGACGCTCGCTTACGGGGTCTACGCCCGGCGGACGGCACGACCCGTCATCGATTCGCCTTTTGTCGGCTGGGCCAACTGCCTGATCGCGCTGACGGCAGTGGTGCTCAGTTCGACGCTGCGTCTGCAAGACAAGCTCTTCTTCGTGCTCACCGGCAGTTTCGTCACCGCCGTGTATCTCTTTGTCGTGCGCCCCGGAGTCGCGGCGCGCTTCCGCCGCGCACCGATGATCACGGGGATCATTTTCTTGCTCCTGTTCATTGTGTCCGCACTGTGGGTCGAGCTGCCTGTCTACATGATCGGCATACTGGTGATTGCCTCGTGCCTGGCGATGGCAAGTTATCTCCGTACACAGTCGCACGTCCGACACAATTGATCGGATGAGCCTGGACTGTTGCCATGCGAGAACGCGAATATGGTTACAAACCAGCCGGCTAAAAAGATTCTCTTGATCGAAGACGATGTTGGGTTGGCCGAGTTCATCCAGTATCAGCTTCAGCGCGAATCCTATCAGGTGACCGTCGCGCTGCGCGGCGAGGACGGCCTGCGCAGAGCCTACGAGTGGCAGCCCGACCTGATCCTGCTCGACATTATGATGCCGGAGATGGATGGCTGGAAGGTGTGCCAACGCCTGCGCGAAATGTCGAACGTGCCGATCATTTTCACCACGGCGCTCGGCGCGGAGAAAGACGTGGTGCGCGGGCTGGAGATGGGCGCGGACGACTACCTGATCAAGCCCTTCGGCCCCAAGGAACTGATCGCGCGCATCCAGGCCGTGTTGCGGCGGCACGCATACAACCAACCCAAGAACACGCTGTATCATAACGGTCGACTGAGGGTCGATGTCGAGCAGCATGAGGTGCACGTCGACGGGAAGCCGGTTGTCCTCACGCCGATGGAATTCAAATTACTGGAGTGCCTGGTCAAAAGCGAAGACAAAGTCCTCTCGCACGCGCATTTGCTCACACAAGTCTGGGGGGCGGCTTACGAAAACAGGCGGCAATATCTGAAGCTGTACGTCTGGTATCTGCGCCAGAAACTCGAAGAAGACCCGGCGCACCCCAAATTGATCCTCACCGAGCGCGGCGTGGGCTACCGGCTGGTGCGCGCCAAGCCGACGCCCGGCGATTCGACGGCCCAACCCACAGACCGGTAACGAGGCAACTCACACCCGTGGCTCACAGCATCCTGCTCTCCCCGCTCGCCCAAGCTGGCTGGACGTTCGATCTGCCGTCGTTCTTCGTCGGCCTGATCGTCGCGTGGATGATCGCGAGCCTGCTGGTCGTGTTCCGCGAGCCACTGCGGGAAGGCATCGGTGCGATCCGCGACCGCCTGCGCGTTTTGCGTGAACGGCTGACTGCCGGAGCCGAACGGCGTTACCTCGACGCGCTGCGCGAGCGGCTGATCGATCTGCACATCGGCGAGCTGGCCGCGCCTTTTGAAGAGGTCTATCTGCCGCCGCGATTCGATCCGCCCACTCCCCGGCCCACACTCGCGCCGGATACGACCCCACCCCAGCCGATCACGTTGCGCACCGCGCTTCGATCGACACGGCGCCTGGCCGTGCTGGGCGAATCGGGATCGGGCCGCACGGCGCTGCTCGTCTATCTGGCGCGCGTTTTCGCCGAGCGCGAATCGAAAAACGAGTTGCGACTGGAGGAAGACCGCCTGCCCGTCATGATCCACCTGGCCGAGATCGCCTGGGATGTGGACGACGACGATCCGGCCACACCTTTGATCGACGTTGCGATCACGCATTCCCCCCGGCTGGTCGCCGCGAACCTGGCCTCGCTATTAAACAGCAAGATTAAGTCGAACGATCTGATCGTCCTGCTGGACGGATGGGACGAGGTGGCGCAATCCGATCGCGACGCGGCGCAGAGGTGGCTGGCCGCGCTCGCCCAACGCTATCCCGATCATCGTTACGTGATCACGGCCTCGCCGCGCGATGCCGAGCCGCTGCGCGGCGCGGGCTTCGCCTGCCTGTCGATTCAGCCGCCTGACGCGCGGTCGATCAAGTCGCTGGCCGAGCGCTGGGCCGCCGTGGCCGAAGGCGGGACGAGCGACGCGGCGATGCTGGCCGAAGCAGCCCGCCAGCCGCCGGGCGTGTCGCCGCGCCCGCTCGATGTCACGCTCGCCGTCAGCGTATGGCGCAAGCGCGGCTCGATGCCGCTGAACATTCCGGCGGCCTATGACAAATGGATCGATCTCGCGTTGAGCGAAAGCGGCGTGAGCGACACGCTCTCGGCGCGCGCCGTGCTGGGCCGATTGGCGTGGGTGCTGTTCGAAGAGGATCGGCTGATCGCGGCGCGCGACGAAACAGCCGCGATCGCCGCCGAGACGCTGCCGCCGGGCGAGCCGGGTAAGTCCGCGCCCGCCATCACCGAGATCGCCGGCAACCTCGCCACGGCGTCCGCGCTGTTCGTTGCGCTCGGCCAAGGCGTGGCCTTCGCGCATCGGCGCATCGCGGCGTACCTGGCGGCCGCACACGCGCGAGACACCGGCCAGGCGATCGCGCTCGCCGCACGGCTCGATGATCCCGCCTGGGAAGACGTGGTGTACTTCTTCGCCGCGCTCGGCGATACCACGCCCTTGATCAACGCCGCGCTGGCCCAACCGCACGATCTATTCCGCACCACGTTCAAGCGCCTGGGCCGGTGGGCGTCCATCGCGCCGGCCGACGCCGCGTGGCGCAATCGCGTGATGGGCGACATGGTGAAGGTGTTGATGTCGCCCTCCACACCGGAGCCGCTGCGCGACGATCTGCTGCGCGTCGTCGTCTCGACGCGCGACAAGGGACTGGCGTTCCTATTCAAGCAGGCCACGGGCCGGCCCGAACCCGCGCTGCGGCGGCTGGGCCTGCGTGGGTTCGCATTGATGCGCCGCGAAGCCGACGTGGCGCACGTCGCGCCGCTGATTCAGGATGCCGACGCCAGCGTGCGGTCGGAAGCGCTACACGCGCTGGGCGAGATCGGCGGGCAAGCCGCGGTCGATGCGCTGGCGCAGGCGCTGCTCGACCTGGACGACGAGTCGCGCCGCGTCGCCGCCGAGTCGCTGGCGAACTGCGGCAAGCCCGGCTGGGAACTGCTACAAGAGGGTGCGAGCCTGCCCGACGACAAGGGTGAAGATGTGGTGCGCGTGCGACGCGCGTCGGTGTACGGGCTGGCGCGCACCGGCGAAGTCTGGGCGCGCGATTTGCTGATGAAACTCGAGCGCCAGGACCCGCAGTGGTTCGTCCGTTCCGGCGCGACCGAGGCGCTGCGGTTGATGAGCGAAGAATCCGGCGAGAGTGCGCCGATCGACCTGACACCGCTCGATCGAGACAACCTGGGATGGCTGATCCAGTGGGCGGCGTCGAAAGGGCAGCCGATCGGCATGGGCAAGCTCGCGGCGCAAGCGCTCCGGCGCGCGTTGGAAGACCTCGACCCGAACGTGCGGCTCGCCGCCGTCCACACTTACGCGGCCCTCGGCGACGTGGAGATCATCCCGGTCTTGCGCGCTCGCCTGACCGACGATCAACCGCACGTGCGCGACGCGGCGTATCGCGCCCTCGAAGAGATCGCCCGGCGAAAGAACGAAAGCGTGCCGCAGTAGAGTTGATCGGAGACAAACAATCGATCCACGAAGATACACGAAAATGAATCGCGCATACTACTGGTTCACCCGAATCGATGTGCGCCTCACCCGCTGGATGGCGCGCCACGGCATCGGGCTGCTGAGGATCAGCCTCGGCATCGTCTTCCTGTGGTTCGGCGTGCTGAAGTTCTTCCCCGGCCTCAGCCCGGCCCAAGACCTCGCCACGCGCACGATCGAGGTGCTGACTTTCGGGCTGATCCCATCCAACGTCTCCATCCTGATTCTGGCGGTGTGGGAAAGCCTGATCGGGCTGGGGCTGATATTCAGCGCGTTCCTGCGCGCGACGCTGCTCTTGTTGTTTCTGCAAATGCTCGGCACGCTGCTGCCGATCTTTTTCTTCCCGCAGGAGGTGTTCACCCGCATCCCCTACGCGCCGACGCTGGAGGGCCAGTACATCATCAAGAACCTTGTGTTGATTAGTGCCGGCCTGGTCATCGGCGCGACCGTGCGCGGCGGCAGTGTCGTCGCCGACCCCGACATCGCCCACGCAGCCGAACACATTCTGGAGGGGCGCGAGAGCAAGGAGTGAAGGCCGCCGCTTATGAAACCCTCTGACGAGACCCGATGTCGATAGCCGCCTCGACCGGCCTCCTGCGATCGCGCTCTGTCCGAATCATCGTCTGTGGCCTGGCACTCGCAGGGTTGCTCGGCGTCGCCCTGCGGCCCGTGCCAGCCACCGCCGGTGAGCTCGCCCCACAATCGACGCCGCCCTACACAGTGTTCCTGCCGCTGGTGTCGAAGATCGTTCAGCCGAATTTCATCATCATCATCTCCGACGACCAGCGCTACGACACGATCGATTATATGCCGCTCACGAAATCGCGGCTCTTCGACAGCGGTGTGACGTTCAGGCGGGCTTACGTCACGACGCCGCTGTGTTGCCCCAGCCGCTCGTCGATCCTCACCGGCCTGTACGCGCTCCATCACAACGTATACACCAACTTCACGCCACTCGACAAGACCACCTTCGTGCAGCGGCTGCACGCTGCCGGTTACTACACGGGCATCGTCGGCAAATACCTTAACTCGTGGGACGGCACGCCCAGACCCGAGTTCGATTCCTGGGTCGTCTTTGCGGGACACGGCTCGGCGCAACATTACTTCGACCCACTGCTGAACGTCAACGGCGCGTGGCAGCAACACGCGGGATACATGACGGACATCTTGAAGGACTACGCGCTGAGCTTCCTCGACCAGGCCCGGCGGCAACCGAAGCCGTTTCTACTGATCTTCGCACCGAACACACCGCACGAGCCGGCCGATCCAGCGCCCGGCGACGAGCACCTGTATCCCGACCTGCCACCGTATCGGCCACCCAGTTTCATGGAGGCCGATCTGTCTGACAAGCCTCAATGGCTTCAGGGCCTCGCACCCGCCGCCCCGTCGTACATCGATTCGCTGCGACGCCGGCAGCTGCGGACGCTTCACTCGCTGGATGTTGCTATCAATGCACTACTGGATGCGCTCGCCGACTACGGGCCGGATAGCAAGACGGTGGTGATGTACATTTCCGACAACGGGGTATTTTGGGGAGAGCACGGACTCAACGGCAAGACCTACCCCTACCTGGAAGCGACGCACGTGCCGTTTGCCATCCGATACGACCCGCTCACCTCGCAGCCGCGCGCCGAATCGCGACTCGTCGCCAACATCGACATCGCCCCGACCCTCTACGAGCTGGCCGGACTATCGATTCCACCCGAAACCGATGGCCGGTCGCTGGTTCCGCTCTTGAAGCAGCAAGACACCGATTGGCGCGACTCGCTGCTCGTCGAGGGTTGGGGATACTATCCATATGCGGCCATTCAGACCGAGCGGTATCTTTACATCGAAACCGATGGCGACATCAGTGAATTGTACGACTCAACATCCGACCCCTACCAGATGCAGAATCAAGCCGGCAATCCGGCCTATGCCGCCGTGGTCGACGAATTGCATCACACGCTGCTCGGCTTCAAATCGCAGCGGTCGCAGCCAGCGCTGTGGGAGACGCTTATCTTCAGCCTGGTGGGCCTGGACGATTAGGAATCGTCTAGAAATAACTTCCTGCCAGACGACGAACGACAAAGGACGAAGACAATGGTCTGCCGTCGTTTGTCCTTCGTCCCAGCCGAGAGTTGGTTTTGGGCAATCGCTTAGTTCTCAAGGGAGGCAACCGCGCATGGGCAACGATACAACCCAAACAGAACGCGACTATCACAGAAAGTTCGCCGTCGATCTGTTCAACTTCGTGTGGACACTTCTCGATAAGCCCGAACGAACCGCCGAAGAAAACGACTTGATGTTGCACGCGGCGCACGCCTCGCGCTATCACTGGGGCGAAGCCGGCATGGCCGTCAACCTGACGCGCGGCGAGTGGCTGGTCTCGCGTGTGTACGCGGTGCTGAAGCGGCCCGAGCCGGCGCTGTATCACGCGCGGCGCTGTCTGGAGATATGCCAGCAGAATGGGATCGGCGATTTCGATCTGGCGTTTGCCTACGAGGCGCTGGCGCGTGCCTCGGCCATCGCCGGGCAGCACGCCGAGCGGGAGCAGTATCTCGCCCTGGCGCGCGAGGCCGCGGAACACATCGCCGAGCAAGACGACAAGGATTTGCTGCTCAGCGACCTTGCCACTATGCCAGGATAAAAAGACTTCACCGCAAAGGCGCTAAGGACGCAAAGAGAACCAACCAGTCAACTGTCAGACGCAGTGTACGGTCAGGGCCAAGCCTTCTCCACCTGCTCGCGCGTCACCCTTTCGACGCGCACGATCTTATTGCGGCTCCTGTCGCCGCTGAGGATCGACACGTCGCTCTTGCGCACGCCCAGCCGTTCGGCCAGAAATTCGATCAGTGCCGCGTTGGCCGCCCCTTCGACCGGCGGCGCGGCCAGTTTCACCTTCAGCGCGTCGCCCTGCACGCCGGCCACCTCGTTGCGACCGGCGCGCGGAATCACTCGCACGGCGAAGGTCACACCCCCGTCCGACTCACGCAGCGCCCAGCCACTCATCGCAACGACAAGAGAATGTTGATCACCACCGTCTCGACGAGGCGAATCGCGATGAACGCGACAATCGGGCTGAAATCCAACATGCCGGCCGAGGGCAGCAGGCGTCGGATCGGCTCGAGCACCGGCTCGGTCAACTGGAACAGCGCGCGCACCAGCGGATTGTATGGATCGACCTGGAACCACGAGAGCAGCACGCGCGCGAGCAAGATAAACGAGTACAACTCAAACAGGAATTGTACCAAGCCGATCAGTTGCAGCATTGTGAGTTACTCCCCATACATCGAGGTTGGACTGCCTGCGAAGCGGGCGTGGGAGTTTGAGGTGGGAGGGCGTTCCCCGAAGATCGCCCGCCCGATCCGCACCAGCGTCGCGCCTTCCTCGACGGCGACCTCGAAATCGTCGGTCATGCCCATCGACAGGTGCCGCCACGGCGACTGCGGAAAACGCTGCGCCAGTTGATCGCGCACCTGGCGCAGCGCGCGAAAGATCGGGCGGGTCTGCCCGGCGTCCGCGACGATCGGCGCCATCGTCATCACGCCATCGACGCGCAGGTTCGGCAGCGCGACAATCGCCTCGATCTCTTGCAAGAGTTCGGCATCGTCCACTCGCCCGTCCGGCGCGAGCAGGCCGTACTTGCTCTCCTCGCCGGATACGTTGAACTCTAGCAGCACGTTCAACGTCTTGCCGCGTTGGCCCGCAAAGCGACTCAACCGCTCTGCGAGCTTGGCGCTCTCGACCGAGTGAATCCAGTCGAAGCTGGATGCCGCTTCCGCCTTACGGCTCTGCACGTGGCCGATCATGTGCCACGTGATTTCAGATTTCGGAATTTCGATTGCGGATTCGACGGCGGGAATCTTCAGCGCCGCTTCTTCGACGCGATTCTCCCCGAAGTGCCGCACGCCCAACCGGGCCGCCTCGACGATCGCTTCCGGCGGCTGTGTCTTGGCGACGGCGACCAGCGTTACCTCGGATGCCTCTCGACCCGTGCGGCGCGCGGCGGCGGCGATGCGCTCTCGAACGCGGTGAAGATTATCTGACAATACGCTCATGCGCTGAACACAACCTTCAAGGAGGCCGCAGAGTCACAGAGACACGGAGAAAACATGGTGCAACTCCGCGCCTCCGTGGCAAATCTTCATCTACGAGAGCATTCGGTAATTCGCGGGCAGCGCCCGGTGATGAATCACCGGGCTAAAAAAGCGAAGCCTGCTGAAGCAGGCTGCTTGCCGCTTCAGCCGGATTGATCCGGCTTTTCTCGATTAGCCCGACGATGAATCGTCGGGCGACAGGCGCAAGGCAATTGCCGAACGCTCTCTCTACCGAAGCGCGACGACCAACCCAAAGCGGCCCGTCTCTCCCTTCTCGGCGCGATGCGAGAACCATTCGTGTGTGTTGCTGGCCGTGCAGATGCCCGATGCTTCAATCGCGCCGATACCGGCCGCCTTCAACTGCGCTTCGACCGCCGCGCCGAGGTCGAGATGCGGGCGGCCCCGGTCTCCAGGCCGGACGAGCGGCGTGCCGGCCGGGCAGGCCGCCGCGACCTGCTCGGCCACGTCCGGCCCGACTTCGTAGTGCTCGACGCCGATCGCCGGGCCGATGCCGACCCACATCTGGCGTGGATCGCTGCCGAAGGCGTCGGCCATAGTGCGCACGGTAGCCTCGACCACATTCAATGCCACGCCGCGCCATCCGGCGTGCGCCACGCCGATCGCCTGCTGCACCGGATCGTAAAGCACAATCGGCGCGCAATCGGCAAAGCGCATCGTCAACGGCAAGCCGCGCTCGCGCGTGACGAGTGCATCGACCCGCTGCGGATCGCGCCCGCGATCGGCTTGCGTGATCACGGCCACGTCGCGGCTGTGCAGCAGCCAGGCCGTCACCGCCTGCTCACGCCGATAGCCGAGCGCGGCCAGCGTGCGCCGGTTGTTTTCAGCCACCGCGGAAGGATCGTCGCCGACGGCCCGGCTGAGGTTCAGCGAGGTGAACGACCCCCGGCTCATGCCGCCGTGGCGGGTGAACACGGCGTGAGTCGTCTCGGGGAAGTTCAGCAGGCCCTCAAATTGATACGCGACGAGTTTCCCATCGGGCGGAGTCGAGTCGGCGGGATGTGAATTGTGCGAGAGCGTAATGCGGCGCAAAGATGATCCGCTCATTCACCGCAGAGCGCGCAGAGAACGCCGAGAGGTTCTGAAAACCTCTGCGGTCTCTGGGGTGAAACTATACTCGACGCGGGAACAATCTGCGGTTTTGCTCACCGACCGCGTCCTCGCGGTCGATCAGGATAGAGACTGGAGGTTGGACTGCCCGCGAAGCGGGCGTGGAAATTGGAGACTGGCCTCCAACTTCTAACCTCCGACTTCTAAACTTCATTTAGCAGGCACCGTCGCCACCAATCGATCATAAGCGGCTTGGGCGTCAATCATACCATAGCCGGTGTGCGCATCCCATCCCGGATCGCACAAGTCGCGCGCGGTCTCGATCAGCACGCGGCGAATATCGGCGGG
>DATBWU010000188.1:0-13299 GCA_036514635.1 Anaerolineae bacterium
GAGCCACACCCCACTGAAAGCCCACATCCGCCACGCGCGCCGCCCGCTCGCAGTATGGGCGCGTCGCCGACTCGCCCCAACAGCGCGCCAAAAGAAGTACGCCGATAGCGCCGCGACCGGCACTTCCATGATCGTGTGCGAGATGATCCGCCCGAACGCGAGCGGCCAGAAGACGATGGCGAAGCCGGCCAGCGCCGACAGCGCGACGATCGGCCCGAACAGACGGCGCGCCAGCGCCCAGACGACGCACATGCTGATCAGGCTGAGGGCCATCGCGGGCAGGCGCAGCGCGTAGACGGTATCGCCGAAGAGGCGAATGAACAACGCGGCGAAGTAATAGTGCAGACCCTCGCTGCCGGTATCTTCCGGGAAAAAGATCGCCCAGCGCCCGCCGGCGACCGTCTCGGCGATATTGGTTTCGATCACTTCGTCGTTGTGCAGGCCGGGAGGGACGCGCGTCAAATCGATCGTCCGCAGCGCGAAGGCGAGCAGCAGCAGTGCGATGACGGCGACCCATTCGGGGCGAGACACTTTCGACGAGGACTCTGGTCGCATAGGCGGTTCATTCACTATCAAGACGCGAAGGCAAAAGGTAACTGCTCACGCGATGTCGCCGGGAAGTGAACTTCCCGGCTCAGTCCATGAAAGTCGGCTGAAGCCGACTGGCGGATTAGCCGGGTTCACCCGGCTTCCAGCGTTTTAGCCCGGAGGTTTAACTCCGGGCGATGGCCGGCCGAAGACTTGTGAACAGTTGCCGTTGGGGTTTCACCTCAGAGGCAAGATGAGCCAAGATTACTTAGTGTCTTGGTGACTTGGTGGTTCATTCCACGCTCAGCACGCCCAGTACGATGACATCGACAGGTCGGTCGCCAACCGTGGCGATGAGGCGTGCGCCAATGTCGGGATGATATGCGCCGATTGAAATGCGATACGGGCTGGCCAGCGCATCGGGCGGAATGGACAGCCGATGCCGCTGCACAAAAACGTCGCCAGGGCCCGACTGCGCGATCGCCACGTCGAGGCTGTCGGCCTGGGCGACGATGCTTCCGTCGGGCGCGGTCACGTGGACGAACAACTTCAGCGGCGGCGCGACCGGCGCGGTGATTTCCCAGAACGTGTCGAAGTCGAATGTCTCGCCTACTTTCACGGTGAGCCGATCCATCTGCTGTCCCAGGAAACGCAGCCCTTCAAAATCGATCGGCGGCTGGATCGGTTCCAGTCCATTCGATGGACGCGCCGCGTCAAAACTCTCCGCGCCAAGATAGACGGGCTGCGACGGCGGTGTTGCCAGGTTGTCGCGGAATACGTAGTCCACCGGCAGTTGATGCAGCGTGAAGATCACGTTGCCGGAATCGGCCCAGCGCGGTTGAGCGATTCGGACGGCGTCCGCCAGATAGCGCGACCACAGATCGGCGTCGCAGGGGAAGAAGTCCGGCGAAAGATACCGCGCGCCCGATCCACCGCCGGGATACAGAATCGCGCTGCGGCAGTCGAACCACTTCACCTTGATGCCGGGCCGCATGCCGAGCAAGTCGAACGTCTGCGGATCAAAATCGTTGATGCTCAGACCCGACGCGGCCACCGGCGCAGATGACGGATCGGCATTCAGCGCGCGCACGGCCTGCGTCCACGTCGCCTGATACCAAAAACGCACGTAATCGCCGCGCGGCCAGTCAAAGAAATAGTCTCGCGCGGTGAGCACGGCGTTGAAAGCAAGGACGAGGGCGAAGACGAGTGAACAGTGAGCAGTGAACAGTGATAAGTGATCAGTGAACAGTGAACAGTGAGCAGTGAGCAGTGATAACTGTCGACTGATAAACTGGCTTACTTCGAGCATCGCAATGCCGCATAGGATGAACGGGATCGGCCAGACGGCTATCGTGCGGACGAAGTTCGGCGAGAAGGGTGTGACCATCGCCGGGACGAGGCCGATTATCAGCCAGATCAACATCAGTGCGTAAGCGGGCTGCCGCCAGCGCCGCAGGCACAGAATCAAGCCGATGGTGAACAACACTGCGCCGATCGGTTCGGGGAAAACCGGCCGGCCGCCGGCGTTGTAGATCGGCACGTGATCGCCTGCGATCGTGAACATGCCCAGCGTGTTGAGCGTGGACAGAACGACTTCGCCCGGATCGCCCTCGGCGAGTTTGTTCAACGGCCCGCTCAATTCGGCGATCCGCGCTTCCGCACCGGGGTTGATCGCCGTGAGATAGACTACGAGGGGAGCAGTGACGAAAGCAGCGACGGCGAAAAAGACGATCAGGCCGCGCCGGGTGCGCCTGAACAGATCGCGGTGAAACACTGCGACGTAAAACGTAACGAGTAAGAAGATGACGGGGAAGACGCGGCTGGCCTGGTAGGTGTAGATGGACAGGCCGAGGAAGACACCGGAAGGGATGAAGGGTGAGGGATGAAGGATGAGGGATGAGGGATGAAGTTGGAGGTTGGAAGAGAGGCGCAGGGCTTTCCATAGGAAGTACGCGGTGAGGGTCGTCAGCAGCGGCAGGAGGATGCCGCGCAGGCCGACGCGCGAGAAGAAGATCGGCCACAGCGTGACGGCCATCCACGCCATCGCCCCAATCGCAACGGCCGGCGAGAATAGCCGGCGCGCGAAACGATACGCGGCTGCCAGGCCGAGGATGGCAATGAAGGCGGAAGTCAGCCGTAAGACAAAGGCGCTCGGGCCGAGCGCGGCGAACATGCCAGCCAGCAGGTAGTGATACAGCGGCTCGTGGCCGTAACCGGGCGTGAAGTAGATCGCCAGGTGGCCGCGCAGGATGTCTTTGGCGACCTGGCCGATGATCACTTCGTCGTGATGCAGACCGGGCGGCACGTCGTTCAGCGCCAGCAGGCGGAACGCCGCCGCAACCAATAACACGCCGATGACGGCAGGCCATTCCCAATTGGGTTTCACCGCCGAGGGCGCAGAGGACGCAGAGAAAGATTGAGATTCGCTCTGCGCTCTCTGCGTGCTCTGCGGTGAACTCTGTCCCCGAGTCACGGCGTCCTCGTCTTGTAAATCACCAGCGGCCCTTCTTCGCCGACCCGCTCCAACGCCGATTGCCGATCGAGCAGATTGCCGAAGGCCTGCACGCGGCCCGGCTCTAGCAGGTCGCGATGCAAAATCACGTAGCCGATCTTCCAGTCGCGGATCAATTGCGCCAGTCGCGCATCGACTTCGGCTTGTTCGGGCAGCGCATGGGATAGCGTCAATGCGCCGATGAGCGGATCGAAGAAGAAGAAATCGGTTATCTCGCCTGGCAAGCGCGAGAGGTAGCCGGACGGGATGGGATGCCGGTGAATCGGCTGGTAGTATTGCAGATATTCGCCTCGGCCCACGATCGCAAATCCGGTGCGCACACCGATCGGGACTTCTAACAGCGTGAAGTCGCCCGGCTCATCGGCGATGGTGTGATAGGCTTGATAGTCGGGCATGAGCGTGATCGGGAAGGGCTGCCAGAGACGGTAGTCGAGGATGAACAACGACGAGAGAGCGATGACGAACGACCAACGACGAATGCGATCGAAGTTGAATCGCACGAAGACGTGGTCGAGCGTGAGTGCGACGAGCATCGCCAGCGCCAGCACGCCCGGCGTGGCGAAACGCATCGGCGTGCGGTATTGATTGCCGAGCGCAGCGTGTACTAACGTGTAGGGCAACGGGATTCGGGTCGAGCCGATGTCGAGATACGGGCCGAGCGCGAGCACGAAGCACGCCAGCGCGATGCCCAACCACAGCCAGCGCCGGCCATCGCGCCGGATGAAGGGGATCGAGATTAGCGCCAGCACGGGCAATGCGACGCCGATCGAGAAGTCGCCGTTCTCGCCCGGCGCGAGGAAATTCTGCGCGGGGAAGGCGAAGTACGCCGCGTGCTGCAAGTCTGCCGCCGGATAGTTCAGGCGGCCCGCCTCGAGCAGCTGCGGCAGCGGGGCAAAGAGTGCGGGCACGACGAACGCGACACCGGAAAGAAGGATTAACCACGGAGACACAGAGGCACGGAGGCTTCTCCCTTTCTCCGTGTCTCCGTGCCTCCGTGGTTCAATAAGTCCGGTATACAAGGCGTATGGCGCAAGCAACAGGATTGCCCACATCGTCTGCTGAAAATCGGTCAGCCATGATAGATACAGGCACGATCCTAAGATGATCGCCCACGTCCAGCGGCGCGAGGCGACGACCTGATCCCACGCCAGCAGGATCAATGGCAACCAGAAGATCGAGAGCTTGTCGAGATGGCCGACCGACGCGCGGTGCAGCATCGCCGGGGTGAAGGCGAAGATCAATCCGGCCAGCCAGGCGACGATCGCATGTCGAACGTGTCGCCGCGCGAAGAGGTACATCAGCGATGCGGCGGCCACGAAGTCGAATACGATGATGCCGTTGAAGGTCGGGATCAGCCCGAACACCGCCTGGAACGGCGCGCTGACGAAACCCCACAACAACACCAGTGTGTGTCCGGCCAGCGGCGAAGTGAACGGGTACACAACATAGTCGGTGTATAAAGGACTGACGCCCGAATCGAAGACCGCGTGCCGCACCCACCACAAGTCCCACAAGAAGATGTCGAACTCGGACGACTGAATCTGATCGGACGGCTGCATCACGAGCGTGCCGGGCACGGCCGTGGTGAAGTTGGCGACGAGCGCGTTGAGCGCGACGAGCGTGAGAAGCAAATACAGCAGGAGGCGAGAAGCAGGAGGCAAGAGGCGAGAAGCAGGAAGCAAGAGGCGGGAGGCAGGAGGCAAGGTGAAGCGGCGGGCGCGTGCGATCACGGCCGCACCTCGATCTGGCCTAGCGGCACCCGATCGCCGATCGGCCTCCCCATCGCATCCTGGGCGATCCAGCGCGCGCCGTCTTGACGTGTGTAAACGCCCATTTGCAGCGTGTACTCGCCGGGCGGCAAATCGGCAATCGAGATGCGGTGAACCTGGACGAACTCGTCGCCGGTATGCCAGGTGTGGCGCGGGAAGCCGAGCCGATCGTCCTGCGCCGCGATTTGGCCGGTCACGTCGAGCAGGTGCGCGAAGATCGCCGTCGACGAGGGCTGCCACTCGCCCGTCACGCGCCAGGCGGTGAGCAGGACGAGAGTCGATTCGGCGCGCGACACGGATGCCGGCCACTCGTCGCCGAGCAGCGACACGTTGCCGTCGAACGAGACGGGCAGCGACACGGCTGTGCTATTGGAGATGTGCGCGCTGCCGCTCCAACCTTTGAGCGTCGATCGGAACGCGGCCGCATCAAGCGCATACACTGCGAAGTCGTTCGTGTGCGTGATAGGGCGAAGCGTGGCGGCGAAGCGCGCGGCGAGGCTTTCGTCGAGCGGGGTGAAGACCGGCAGCGCGATACGCTGATCCGCCGCGCCCGCTACGGCGACCAGCGCACTGCGCGCGTCGAACCAGCGGAGCGACAGGTCGCGGCGATGGAGCGCCTGCTCGAAGATGTACGGATCGGCATCTTCGACGAAGTAGCCGGAAATGGCGACCGGCGTCGTCTCGGTCGAGGCATCCAGCGCGCGGGCGATCGCCGTGTGCGCCGCCGAATACTGAAAGCGCACGTCGGGATCAACACCCCACACGTCGAAGTAGTCGTGCTGAGTTGTGATGGCGGTTTGGCCGAGCGAGATCGTCGCGACTACGGCGAGCAGAATTAACCGCAGAGCACGCGGAGAACGCAGAGAGGAAGAAATTTCTCTGCGTTCTTTGCGCTCTTTGCGGTTAAATAAATCTGCAAGCGCCACGGTGCCGATCGCAGGCAGGACTGATACCGGCGTTTGCGAGGCGATGGCGCGGTAGAAGAACGGCGCGGGCGCGGTGACCAGGTTCGGCAGCAGCGTGACGATCAACCAGATGAGGATGAATGCGTAAGCAGGCTGTCGCCAGCGCACCAGGCACACGATCAAGCCCATGTAAAACAGGGCGGCTCCCAATCCGACAAACAAGGGCCGGCCCGGGATGTTGTAGATCGGCTGAGGGTCGCCGCCGCCTTCGACGGTGAACATCTTCAATGTCGCCGTGGCCGTCTCGAGGATGGGAGCCGCACCGCCGTTCAACAGTGCGCGGATCGGCTCGGTCTGGAAGGCGCGATCGGTCTCTGCGCCGGGATGAGTCGCCAGGAAAATGCCCAGCGGCAGGCTCACGCTGATCGCCACAAAGAAAAAGACGGCGAAGCCTTTCCACAAAGACCGAACGAGGGCGCGGTGAGCGAAGAACAGATAGATCACGAACACCAGATAGATCACCGGCACGACGCGGCTGGGTTGGTAGGTGTAGAGGGTGAGGCCGAGGAGAAGACCGGGAAGGATGAAGGATGAGGGATGAAGGCTGAAGTCGGCGCGGCGTGAATTGCTCCACGCGTGCCAGAAGGCCAGCGCCGTTAAAGTCGCCAGCGTGGTCAGCGTGATGTTGCGCAGGCCGGCCCGCGAGGTGGAGACAGTCCAGAACAACACGGCAATCCACGCCGCGCCGATCAGCGCCGCCGGCACGCCGAACAAGTGTCGAAACAGGAAATACGCAGCCAGCAATTGGATCAGCCCCAGCAGGCCGGAGACCCATCGCAGCGCCGAAGCCGGATCGGGCACGCCGTTGAGCGTGAAAGCGACCAGGTAATGATACAGCGGCTCGCGGCCCCAGCCCTCTTCGAAATAGATTGGCCATCGGCCCGATCGAATTTCCTGCGCCAGGTGCGCGTCGATCGCCTCGTCGTAGTGCAGGCCGGGCGGAACCTGCCCGAACTGCGCGAAGCGAAAAACGATCGCGATCGTGCTGATCGCGATCAGCAGAACCCACTCGGGGGAGCGAGGCAGGCGGGTGTGCGAGAGAACGGTCATGAAAGCGATTATGGGAAGGAGCTAGGGCAGCACCACCCGGCTGCTGATTTCGGCCCAGCGCTCAGCCGAAACCCAGGGCGTGAGTGTGCCGTCGGCGGCGCGCTGCCCGACGACGCGATAGCCGATCGTCCAGCCGTCCTCGCGCGAGATGGGCAGCAGCGCGTACGCGCGCAGCCGGTCGTCATTCAAATCGACCACGTACACCGGATGCTCGGCCAGGTGCGGCAGCGCCTCTTCGTATCGCAAATATCCCGGCGGCGGGCCGGGTGGCTCCAGCCCCGGCACATACACCACTTGCAGGCCCGGCACGCGGTTCTCCGACCACGAGACGTAACGCAGCGCCCAGCTCTGCGCGAAGCCATCCGTCGGCGTGGGCGGAGTCAGCAGCCAGGCATCCGGCTCCATCTGATCCAGCAACTGCCGCGCCCAGGCGTGCCACTCATGTTTCTGGCTCTGGTCGACGAGCGGATAGTTGTTGACGAACGTGGCAACCAGCAAGCCCGTCATCGACGCCGCCAGCGCCGTGAGGACTCCGCCGCGCAGCACGCGGCGCCGCCCGCTCCATCCAGCCATCCATTGAGCCGACGTGTTCCACACGTCACCTGCGCCCAGCGCGATCAACGGCGCGTACAGGACGTACAGCGTCGTCATGAAGTCCGACCAATCCACCACGTCGTAGCTCACCACGAACAGCCAGTGCGCGCCGATGCCGAGAAGAAACAGCACGCCGATGCGCGGCTCTCGCAGCAACACATGCCACAGCCCGATGGCGCCCAGCATCACGCCGATCGGCCAGAATTGCAGCATCAACTGGTAACCCGAGTCCGCCCAGCGCTGGAGCAGGTATTGACTCTGCACGCCGAACAGGAATCCAGAGAAGGGTTGCCCAAGCAGAAAGGCCGGCACCTCGGCCCAGTTCTCCGGGCAGTAGTTGCAGAACGGCGGATGCTGGAAGGCGCGCACAGGGATGTACAGGTACTGAGCCGCCGCGACGAGCACGATCCCGGCCGTCAGCGTCAGGTTGCGGGGTCGCGTCAGCAGGCGAGGGTCGGTCGCCAGCACCGCCCACAGCCACATCGGCAGCAGGAAGATCGCCAGCGCGTTCGCGCCGAAGCTGAGCGCATACAACGCCGTGCCCAAGAAGTAAAGCCATCGCTTGCGCGTTTGCATGAATGCCACCAGAGCCAGCAGCTCGGCGGCGACGAATAAGTTGTACAGCGCATACACCTCGGTATA
The DNA here is from genome assembly GCA_036514635.1 of Anaerolineae bacterium. Taxonomy (GTDB): domain Bacteria; phylum Chloroflexota; class Anaerolineae; order Fen-1058; family Fen-1058; genus DASSFZ01. Next base: position 8,061 of record DATBWU010000188.1, read on the forward strand.
GAGCGCCTGGTACCAGAATCGTACCGCGCCGCCCAGCGCCAGTGCGCCGAGCAACGCCAGCGGGATGCTGCGCGTGAGGCGGTAGGACAGCCGCAGGATCAACGCCACCGCACCCACCGAACAGACCGCCGAGAATAAGTTCAGCCGGAAGGCCGGGTTGCCGAATGATGCCAGCGCGATGAACAACCGGCCCAGCCATGTGTACAGGGGATGGCCGGGCGGATGCGAAACGCCGAGCACCAGCGTGGCGAGTTGATACTCGACGGAGTCCAGGTAAGGCCCCACGCCGGGGTGCACCGTGCGGAAATAGAGAGTCGTGGTGATGAGAGCCGCCGCGAGAGTGGCAATCCATGACATGCGCTCACTGTTCAAGCGCCAGCGGCCAGCCCAGGGTGTGCGCATGCGCGCCATTATAATCGTCTTTTCCAAAGTCGCGCCGAAACCCTCTGCAGGTTGCTAATCATCCCAGGAGGATTCAGTTTTGAGGTATACTGCACGCCATCCACTGCATCGAATGACGACCCGCGAATACTGATTATGCAGATGACCGGTCTTCGACTCCCGGGCTGGCTCTGGGCGGTCCTCCTGTTTGCCCTGGCTCTCGTCCCGCGCGCATTCGCACTCGGTCACTCCGTCACTCCCGACGAACCCAACTGGGTGTATCGCACGTTGAATTTCGGCGCGGCGCTGGCGCGCGGCGACTGGGCCGGCAGCGTGCAGGCCGGGCATCCCGGCGTCACGACGATGTGGCTTGGCTCGCTGGGACTGGCCGCGCAGCGCACCGTCGATCCGGCCCGCGCCGAAGACGCGATCGCCTGGTTGTTGAAACTCGATCGCCTCTCACCCGAAAACGTCGAGGCTTTCAAGCGCATCGGCGTTTTGCTGGATTGGGCGCGGCTGCCGGTGATCGTCGTCAACGCGCTCGGCGTCGCCGGCGTGTATCTTCTGGCGCGGCGCATCTTCGGGCAGCGCGTCGCCTTACTGGCCGCCGGGCTGCTCGCGCTCGATCCGTTCGCCGCCGGCCTGGGGGGCTTGCTCCACGTCGATGGCCTACTGATGACGTTCTCAGCACTCTCCCTCCTCGCGCTGCTGAACGGCCTCTCATCCGCTACACCCAACCATTCTGCATTCTGCATTCCGCATTCTGCATTCTGCATTCTGCATTCCGCATTCCGCATTCCGCATTCCGCATTCCGCATTCCGTAATCCTCTGGTTCGGTCTTTCCGGCATGTGCGCCGGGCTGGCTACACTGAGCAAATCGCCCGCGCTGTTCCTGATCCCCTTCACCCTCATCGCCTGTGTTGCCGCCGTCCTCGCCAGGCGTCTTTCGGTGCGACACGCGATCATCGGTTTCATTATTTTCTTCATTCTTCATTCTGCATTCTTCATCGCCTTCTATCCCGCGATGTGGAGCGCTCCGTCGACTGCACTCGACGTGATGTTCGAGCGCGCGACGTATCACGTAGCCACGGCCACGCGCCCGACCTTCTTCGACGGCCAGGCCGAATTGAACCATGGCTTGGGCTTCTACCCGCTGGCGCTCGCGTATCGCCTGTCGCCTATCGTCACGATCGGATTGGCGCTGACCGCCGTCTCTCTCATCCTTCGAATCCGCGCCTCACATTCCCATACCCCCATACTCAATCAGCGCTTCGCCGTTCTGACACTCGCACTCTTCGCCTTCGCCTTCATCGCTTTCCTTTCCCCTCCCGCCAAGAAATTCGATCGCTACCTGCTGCCGACCTTCCCGCCGCTGACTCTCATCGCCGCGTGGGCCATCGACCAACTATCCAACCAACCATCCAACCATCCATCCAACCCTCGATCCACCAAACTGACAAGCCTTGTTGGCCCTGCCGTCGTCGTTGCGCAAGCCCTCCTCGTCTTGAGTATCGCCCCCTACCCGCTCATGGCCTACAACCCGCTGCTGGGCGGCGCACCCGGCGCGCGCGATCGCATCGCCGTCGGCTGGGGAGAAGGCTTCGGCGCGTCGGCGCAGTGGGTGGCGGATCAGCATCCCGGCTCCGTCATTGCCAGCGGTGGCTTGTCGAACATCGCCCCCTTGGTCGACGAGCCGATCGTCACGATCGACGCTGCCGGCCTGGCTCGCGCCGATTACATCGTGTTCACCGTCAGCGAAGTTCAGCTCGCGCCCGAGTTTTTCGACGCACTGGCGCAAAGAGGCACGCTGGCGCAGACGATCCGCATCGGCGGCGTCGACGCAGCGTGGGTGTACGCGAACGCGCGCCCGGAGGAACAGGCCGATTGGATTCGCAGCCAGATTCAGCCCGGCGACGCGATCGTGATCGATGCGCCCACGCCGCTAGTGCGTGCGCTCGATCCGCTCTCGGCGACCGTCTTACCGACTGACGCGACGCCCGACTTCATCTCGACTGCGCTCGACGCACTGCGCCGGCGACCGCGCATCCTGCACGTCTCGACCGACGCCGCATCTGCCGTCGTGCGCGACGGCGTGCGTCGATGGCTGGACGCGAACGCGCGTTGGATGAGCGAAGCGCACGTAGCCGATGCGACGATCCGAATCTACACGCCCGAATCGCGCGCATCGCAACCGCTGGATGCGTTCGTCGTCCAGTTCGGCGGCGCGCTTGCGCTGGAGGGCCTCGCGACGTCGACGGCTTCTGCGGCTTATCCCGATCGGATCGCCGTCGCCGCGCGCTGGCGTGTCATCGGCCCGCCGCTGGCGAATTATTCGGCCACCTTCGAGTTGATCGACGTGTTCGGCGACGCGTGGGGGCAGTTCGGCGGCCCGCTGCGTGACGCGAGCGACTTCACACCGACGAACTGGCAGGCGGGCGAAGTGGTCGATCAAGTTTTCACGACGCAAGTGCCGCCTGCACTCGCACCGGGGACGTACCGCCTGCGCTTCAGCATCGATACGCCCGGCGGCGAGCGGCTCGGGCTGGTGAGCGCGACGGGAGCCTTCTCCGGCACCGCGCCGATACTGGCGAGTGTGCAGATCGATCCCGCCCGGCAGCACATCGATCCGGCGGCGCTCACCTTCCGGCAGCGCGCCGATCGCGTCTGGCCCGATCAGGTCAGGTTGATCGGCGTTGACCTGCTGACCTACGTCGTGGCACAGGGCGATCCATTCTTGAGCATGTTGCACTGGCAATCGCTGCGCGAGGGGCTTGATCCATCGACCGAGCTGCGTTGGATTCTTTCACCCCAATTCGAGACCGAGGCCGGCCCGTTCGAATGGCACACGGCACTCGTGCCCAACACGCGCCTGCCGCTGGGCCAGGGCGACATCATTGCCGCGCGCTATTCACAGCGCCTGCCGCTCGCGCTGCCCGACGGGCGTTATCATCTGCAACTGGGGATCGGCGATCAGGTCGTCGACGTAGCAGACACGATCGACCTGGTTCACCGCGACCGCGCTTTCCAACTGCCGGTGGAAGCGATCCGCGTGGGGAGCATCGGAACATTCGAGGTGTATCGGGTCGGGTCGCTGCCCACGCAGGTTCGGGCGGGCGATCAACTTCAAGCGAAATTCGTGCTGAGGGCGAGCGACGAGGTGATCGTCAACTACACATTCTTCGTGCATCTGGTCGATCCGGCCGGGCGCATCGTGGCGCAGATCGATACCTGGCCGCAGGGCGGGCTGTGGCCGACGGCGAACTTCGTGCGCGGGCAGGTGGTGGAAGATTCGTTCACGCTCACCCCGCCCGTCGAGGCCGCGCCGGGCGCGTACCACATCGCCGTCGGGATGTACGACGCGCTCGACGGATCGCGCCTGCCGGTGCGCGACGACGCCGGCCACTTCATCGAAGACGGGCGCTTGATTCTGGACGCACCGATTCAGATCATCACCCCGTAGAAACTCACCACCAAGACTCCACCCTCTGAAGAGGGCAAGCGACACAAAGAAACACCAAGAAAACTTGGAGATTCTTGGTGTCGCTTGCCCCGCATCGTTTTGCGGGGTCGAGCCTTGGTGGTTACCACAGCGGCCTTTTCAGACAGGCCATTCACCGGGCACCCGGCTTATGGCGTGCTGAGTGTCACACTTGTTCCGGCTCCATCGTCGCGGGCCAGCCGCTCGCCGGTATCGACGCGATACAACCCGACCTCGATCGAGAGCGGGCCGGGCGCGTCGGCGGCCACCGCTACCTGATGCGGATCGGCGACGACCTCGCCCGGCTGCCAACACGATGTGAGTAACTGATCGTGTACCGGCATGTTGTCCTGCTGGCCGACCAGTTGCCCTTGAGCATCCAGCACGTGAACGAACACCGTGTAGGCGTGCGGTGGTTGGGCCAGCGCTTTCCAGTAAAGCAGCACGTCGAGCGCGTCGCCGTGGCTCGCGAGGTCGTAACCCAACAGCGCGATCTGTTCGCCAAACGACACATCCAGATCGACCTGCGGATCGGGCGTCGCGAAGCTCGCCTGCCGTTCCGGTGGCTCGTCGAGGAAACTCGGCGTGACGATCCAGCGCGTGCTCATGGTCACGAGCTGAAGCGCGACGAGTGCGATCCACACTATCGGCCTGCGCGCGATGTTCGAGGTGAATGGCGACCCGCGCCCGGGCGCGAAGGCGATCAGCGCGAACAACGCTCCGAAGTATCCCCACATCCGCCCGACCTCACCCCGCACGATTCCCGAAACGTCCAGCACGATAAACGTCAGCAACGCCGCCAGTGCCAGGGGCGCCCAGCGGACGCGATCGGGGGACTCGCCTTTCAGAGAGTCGCGTATCGCGGCGATGATCGCGGGCACACGCGTGAAAAACAACAGCGTGAGCGGCACGCTGAAGAACGTCGCCACATCGATCACGTTCCAGATTACCCACACAGCGTAGGAGCGCGTCGTCGAGGGACAGACCGGGCAGCGCGTCGATTCGTGCGCCAGCCGCGTGCCGGCGGTGATCAGATCGAGAATGTTGACGCGATACAGCGCCGCGTACCCGATCCAGATTGAGGCACAGCCCAGTGCGAAGACAATTAACCACCACACCCTGTCCGACGCTTCGCGTCGGGGGCGCGCTAGGCGAGACACCAAGACACGAAGTTTTCTTGGTGTCGCTTGCCCCGCATCTTTCTGCGGGGTCGTGTCTTGGTGGTGAACAACAATCCACAGCAGTCCGTATAGCCCGACAATCACTACCAGCGCGGCGTTGCCCACGCTGAGGAACGTCGCAATCGACAGCGACACACCGGCGGCGAAAATTCTCCGCAGCGAACCCGCTTCAAGACCCGTATGGGTCAGGTACAGGGC